>NZ_JAMYUI010000006.1:0-259563 GCF_040322895.1 Mesorhizobium sp. M0088 | reverse complement strand
GCCAAGCCTCGGGCCGGATGGCCATCCGGCCCGAGGCTCAATCGCTTCCATCGCACATAATCATCTCGTGCAGATACAAGGGGCGCCGCCAGCGCTTCGGTAAATGGCATCTGAATCGGATGCTTGAATTTCATGTCAGCTTTCAATCCTGCCTCGTCAGCGCTGCCCCTCATCCGCCTGCCGGCACCTTCTCCCCGTGAACGGGGAGAAGAGACCAAGCCTCACCCCGTCGCCACAAACACGCGGCGCTGGAAGCGCGCCTGATGGTAGGTGCAATAGCTTTTCAGCGCCCTGGTGCGCATGCCGCAGCACAGCATGTCGGCGCCCGGCCGGCTGCCTGGCGCATCGTTTTCAGAATCCTCCTCCACCGTCAGATCCAGCGGCGCGCGGCAGCGGGAAAACAGGCAATCGATGAAACGCATCGCCACGCCATGCGGCTGCCGGCCAATGGCCGCGCGCGGCGGCGCCGGCGTCTCCAGGCGATAGGCTACGCCGTCGGCGATCAGCACGCCTACCTCGCGCACGAACGAATGGCGCCTGGGCCGGGCCACTTCACGCCCGTCCTTGGCGGCAAGCACGCCATGCATCTTGCCGACGACAGGCGTCGCAGTCCCCGGGGCGCCAGTCGCCCGCTTGCTTTCAGCGCGCTTGCCCACCGCCTGTCTGGCTCGCGGCGGCGGTCCCTTGCCATTGGCAAAACCGATCGCGCCCAGCATGGCGTTGCGGTGCACGATGCCGATGATGGCGTCGCGCGACACCGGGCTGCCGCGCAACGCGCTGAACGCGACTGCAATCCTGGAGGCTGAAAGCCCGTCCTTCAGCCAGCGGCCGATCTCGTGCAATTCCGCGTCGCTATAGCTTGCCATATCCAGCTCCATCCAAAGTTCGGCCGCACGCCGTCGGGCAGCGTCAAGGTTCGACCCGGTGGCCGGGTCGCAGTCAGGTTGTTTTTCAAGAGCCGGCTGTCAGCCGACCAGCCTCAGCCGGGTTGGGTAGATTTCCCGCCGGCAAGGTGCAGAAGCCGCGCCTCGGCCGTGTTTCTATCCAGGGCGGAAACCGCCCTGCCCGTTGGCCTGTCGAACAGGATGACGGTGCCGTCCTCGGTGCGGATGCAGGAGCGGCCAGCCGAAAAAACAGCGCCGGCGCCATGCCCGTAGGATTGGGGGCCGGAGCCGCTGGGAGCGGCGGCTCCGGCCGTTCCGGTCGCCGGAGACGGGCGGACCGGACCCGGGGCTGGTGCAGTCAAGCACCGAGCCTCGGGCTTCATCCTGGCCGGGGAGGAGGACAGCCGGGATGAAAGGGGGGCGACAGCCGCCGGGCACACCGCGCACGGGGCCGGCGCCATTGCGCCATCAAAGGTGGACAGGTTTTGCATAACCATATATAAGCATAACTCACAAATTTATGCAAGCCATTCTTTCATAGACGAGAGCCACTTTCATCACTCACATGGTCGCCATGGCAAGAACGGAACTGTCGATCAAGGTCGGGGCGGCGATCCGCAAGGCGCGCAAGCAGCGCGGCCTGGTCATGCGCCACATCGCCGAGCACAACGACACTGATGTCGCCGCCGTCGGCAATTGGGAAACCGGCCGCAATCTGCCCAAGACCGAGAACCTCCTGAAGACCGCCGCCTTCCTGCGCGTCGACCCGGTGGCGCTAGGTCAAGGGCAGGTCGTGTTTCTCGACGATGCCGGACCGGTCGCCGATGCGGAGATCGTCACCGATACCGGTCCGCTACCCGCGGGGTCGATGGATATCGAGGTGCTGGGCGCGGCCGTCGGCGGCGACGATGGCGATTTCACCTTCAACGGCGAGCCGGCGGGTTACGTCCAGCGCCCGCCGGGGGTGCGCAACCTGCCGAAGGTGTTCGCCCTGCACGTGCTCTCGGATTCCATGGTGCCGCGTTATGAGCCCGGCGACCTGATCTATTGCGGCGGCCGCGACGCCGTACCGGGCGACCATGTGGTGATCGAGACCTTCCCCGAGGAAAACGAGCGCAACGGCAAGGCCTTCATCAAGAAGCTGGTCAAGCGCACGGCGGGCGAGCTGGTGGTCGATCAATACAACCCGCCGAAGACGCTGACCTTCAACCGCTACGCCATCAAACATGTCTGGCGCGTGATTCCGCTGAAGGAATTGCTGGGGTATTGAGGACGGGGCGTTCTTCCTTCTCCCCCCTGCGAGAAGGAAGAACCAGCGCTGGCACCCTTCCTTCGACAAAACTCAAGCTCGCCGTGATCCCTCCAGCGGCACCTCGCGCTCATTCAGCATCCGCGCTTCGCTGCGCACGCGCTGGCGCTCGTCGACAAACGCCGCCTGGATCGTAACCGTCGCCCCCGGCAGTCCGTCGGCACGGCAGGCCGAACAGACGATGCGGCCCGACAGAGCGGACAGCGGCGTATTCCCCGTCACCCCGAACCGCTTCAGCTGATCGGGTCGCCACCACCTGTTGCGGCCGCAATCGGCGCACTCGACCGAGATCGAGGCGACATGCGCGATTGTCGGCTCCTTGCCCGGTAATGCCATCGCCCCCATCCTTTGTTCCTGATTTGTTCGCATATTCCTGTGTTTTGAGCCGGGAGTCGAGTCGCAGTTTTCAAACTTTCCCAGAAGTTTTCTTCGAGTGTATTTTGAGTTATGCTTTCATATATATATAAAAATGTGAGTCGGACACGAACCTGCCCACTGCATCAGATCCGGGAGCGATAATGGACGCTTTTGCCGCCGATTTTGCCCGTTCCTGCGGTTACGCCGGCGACAGCCTGGCCCTGCTTGAAGCCTTCGAAACCATCCGCCGCAGCGGCATCGCCCACGCCCGTCAGGATCACGTCAGGCGCAAGGCGGTGATCGACGAGTTGAAACCGTCGCAAGCGCTGTTCCTGGCCGCGATTAGCCCGGCGCTCTCGGCGGAAGAGGCCATAGAGGACGCAGCCCGCTTTATAGCCTGCTGGCGCAACATACCGCGCTGGCGCCAGGAGCGGCGCTTGCCCTACCTGGTCAGGGCCAAGCAACAACGGCTGGTGGCACGGTATTTTCGCCGCCATGGCCATCTTCTATGGGCGCGCGAAGCAGCGTGAGGCTGGACCAGCCATTTGCGGGTTCCATCAGCAATTTTTTCTTTCTAGACTGCGCAGGGGTGGCTGATCGTCGACGTGCATAGTTTGGAATGTTCAAGACTGCCCGCTCAAGATTTCAAACCTGGATAACGGCCGGCGCGGGAACCATCGCCGCCCTGCTTGTGGCCGGCCTGATGGGGGCCTTCGGCGCCCTGCCCGCCCACGCCCCGCCGCAATTGCCGTCCGATGCCGTCATCGATGCCGGGCGCTGGCGGGTCCAGCCGGCGCGCGCCTATGTCAGCCGCGCCAAGGTCTATGGCATGGCGCTGAAACCACGCCAGAAGGCGCTGGTGCTGGAGGCCGACCTGACCAACCGCACGGCGCAATCCGACAAGGCCTATTCTAACGTCTTCAAACCGGACGGGATCGACCTGCCCGATCCCATGCCAATGATCGCGCTGACCCGCGATCAGACGCTGACGCCGGAACTGCATCCCGGCATGACCGAGCGCATGGCCTATGTCTGGCCACTTGCGGGTGACGCCATCGTGCCGGCCGCCTTAAGCTTCAGCATCACCGCCGAGATCTTCAAGCCGCGCGACAATCTCTACGGCACGCCGGGCTGGTTCAATCCCTCTCGGCTCGGCACCGTCACCATGCCGGTCGCCGACCTGCCCGTGGCAGACTCACCGGAAGGCGGCTCATGAAGATCCGGGCCATCGGCAATCTCCTGATCCTTTGCACGACCGTGGCGCTGAGTTACGGCATGCAGGTGTCGAAGCCGCATTATGCCGAGCTCACCGCACCGATCCCCATCGATGGCGCCATGCACGACACGGTGCGGGCGCGCAGCTTCGATGTCCGCCTCGACAGAGTGGTCTTCGCCCGCACGCTGAAGACCGACCAGTTCGGCCAGGAGAAGCTGCTGACCACCAGCGGCCTGTGGGCGGTGGTGACGATCAACCTCACCGCCACCAGCACCTCCACGACGGTCGCCGACGGCATTTGGCAAGGCCCGACCGGCCTGCGCTACCGCCAGACGGAGCGGCTCAGCTATCGCCAGGACATGCCGCCGCATGCCGTCGATCCGGGTTTGGAAAGACGCGGCCTGTTTGTCTTCGAGGTGCCGGCCGACCAGATCCGAGGCGCCAGCCTCTTGGTCGCCGCGCGCCAGTTCGGCCCGCTTGACGCCCAGGCCCGCATCAGCCTCGATGCCGTTGCGACCGACGCCGACGGCCAGCCGGCGGATATCTTGCCGCTATACGATCTCGACGCCCCTCCACCACCGCAGGGCAAGATACCGCAGGGCAAGGCACCGCAGGGCAAGACATGAGCGCGGTTTCATCCGACATCGAACCAGCCGACGGTGGCGAGAAAAAATGGCGACGGCGCGGTCTTGCCGCGCTCGCTATCCTGCTGCCGCTGACGCTGGCCGAGACCAGCTATGACAGCGTCCGTGAATGGCTGCATGGCGAGGACCTCATCGCCAGGGATGTCGAGTTTGGCCAGTCCGTGCCGTTCGGCGACAGCGAGTGGCGGCTGACCGATTTGCGCGGCGGCAAGGCCGGCCGCCTGCCCGAGCATGCTTTCGCCGTCATCGCCACCTTCTCCGTGACGGTCGGTGACCCCGATCTGCAAAAGCAGTGGCTGGGCTGCAAGGTGATGCTGACCGATGCCGCGGGCCGCCGCTGGCTACCGGACTTCATCAGCGGCGTCAGCCTGCCGGACGGCGCGATGAACTGCACCTCGGCGATCTTCTCCGGCGCCAAGAAAGGCGACGTGATCACCGTCGGCGAAACCTTCATCGTGCCCGAAGATGCCGTCAAGACCATCCGCCCGGCCGTTGGCCTGGGCAGCGAGCGGCCGTGGTACTTGAGTTTTCAGCGGCCGCCTAAGTGACACCAGCGGAGATTGGCGAAACCGCCGAGGACGGCGGCGTCCTTCTCCCCGTCCCTATACGGGGAGAAGATGGCGGCAGCCAGATGAGGGGCAGCGCCAACGGTTCGACAAGTGGCTGCTGAGCGATTCTGCGTTTGCAAGTGCAAGTCCCTCGATCCTGCTACCTCAGCGCCGCCCCTCACCTGCCTGCCGGCATCCTCTCCCCGTATAGTGACGGGGAGAGGGACGAGCTGCAACGCCGCGCCCTATTCAGCAGCTTCGACAGCGCCAACTCTCCCCGCCCGCTTCACCATCGAAAACGCTGTCTCCAGCACGGCGGCGAGAAAGCATATGCGCAGCGGCTCGATCAGGATGCCGGTGGAGGAATCCTGGAACGGGCTGCCGAACAGCAGCGTCACGCCGTGCGAAACAATCTGCCAGATATCGAGCTCATGCGGACCGATCAGCCGCGTCGCACCCAGCCATAGCCAGGCAGCGCCCCAGTCGAGCAAGCGGTAGCCGACGACCAGCGTGCACAAAAGCACCAGACTGGAGCTGACCGTCAGCCGCACGCCGTTGGCGATCGGCAGATAGCGCGAGCGGTAACCGGCGATGAAATGCTCGACGAAATCCCGCAGGAATTTCGGCAGGCCGGCATAGCGCCGGCCGGCGCGCTCCAGCCGGCCGTGCACGCGCATCAGCGCCGCATCGTCGCGCACGTCATAGCCATAGATCAACGCCGCCATCACCAGCCAGATCAGCGGCAGGAGCATGAAGAAGAACAGGTTGACGGCAACCGTCGACAGCGCGATCGAGGTGATCTCGACTGGCACCATGGGGGCGGCCGAGGCCATCGGCACCGGGCTCGCCAGCCCGTCGGCCGATGCTTGTAGGGCCGACCAGAAATTGCGGCTCATCAGCCATTGCAGCGCCGAGTCCTTCCAGCGGCTGATCACATAGAGACCGACGAAGATCCAGTTGGTCTCGCAGATCACCACCACGATCTGCCAGAACGACGCGGCACTTGTTTTAGCCTGCATGAACTTGGCCAGCCGGCGGATCAGCCACGACACCGCCACGGAGACCAGCAGCCAGCGTGAATCGAGCACGTCGAGCACATCAGCGCTCTGGCCGAAATCGGCCTGGTCGAGCGTGGCGCGCGAATATTGCCGCACGATGTCGCCGAGGAATCCCCAGGCGGCGTAATAGGCGAAGAACGGCAGCAGCGCGATGGTGATCATCCGCACCAGCCGCGAGCCGCGCCGGTTCGCTGCACTGTTATCGAGGGCTTGGCCCTCGGCGGTCGCGGCCTTGTCGGCGCTGCGCTGCGCGGCCAGCACATGCGGCAGGCCGGGGCGCAGCACATGGAACATCGCCACCGTCACCACCAGCTGCGCCAGCGCCACCAGCGTCAGCATCGCCAGCCCGGCGAAGTGATTGGCCAGCGCCACCTTCGCCGCCAGCTGCATGAGGAGATCGCCGACCAGCACGCCGGCCAGCACGAGTGCCATGAGTTGCGGCCAGAACCGCCGCAGCAGCGAAAAACCTAAGGTGATCGGTCTGATGATATCGGCAAACATGAGGTTCTCTCACGATGCCACCCGCCAAAACCTTTCTAGCAAAGCATGATTGTTTTGCAAGGAAAGGGGTGGGGTCTCCTGCCAGGGGCAGAGCGAGGCGCCCCCCTCTGTCCTGCCGGACATCTCCCCCTCAAGTGGGGAGATCAGCAGCTTCGTCCTCGCCGCTTTCTCTCCAACGTTGAAAATTAGCGAAAGCGGTCATGACATCCGATCTCCCCCCTTGAGGGGGAGATGTCCGGCAGGGCAGAGGGGGGCGCCTGGGTGTTAACATCTCCCTTCGCCCCTCACCGCCTCACCTTCTCACCCGCGATTTCAGCCACCGATCAAACGCCACCGCCAGGATCAGGATGAGCCCGATGACGATGCTTTGCGTATAGGACGAGACGTTGTTGAACTGCAGCCCGTTCTGCAGCACGCCGATGAGCGCCGCGCCGACCACCGTGCCGCCGACAGAGCCGATGCCGCCGAACAGCGAGGTGCCGCCGATGACGACGGCCGAAATGACCGTCAGCTCGTAGCCGATACCGGCGACCGCTTCCGAGGAATTCAGCCGCGCCGACAGCACGAAGGCCGCGAGGCCGGCGAAGAAGCCGACGATGACATAGACCGAGACCAGAATACGGTCGACGCGCAGGCCCGACAGCCTTGCCGCCTCGGCATTGCCGCCGACGGCGTAGACAGCGCGCCCGTAGCGCGTGTAGCGCAGCACGATATGGCACAGGATGGCGGCCGCGGCGAAGATCAGCGCCGGCACCGGCACGGGGCCGATCAGCCCGGTTCCGAACCAGCGCATCGAGGCGTCGAAGCCCGAGATCGGGCCGCCGTTTGAGATGGTCAGCGTCAGCCCGCGAAACACCGTCAGCCCGCCCAGCGTGACGACGAAGGGCGGCACTTTCAGCCGGGTGATGACAAGCCCCTGCACCCCGCCGGCGGCAGCGCCCACAACGACGGCGGCCAAGAGTGCTGCGAACCAGCCGAACCCTTGCGTGCCGCTCGTCGACAGCGACAGCGTGTTGGCGGAGCCACCCTTGGCGACCACGGCGGCGACCATACCGCAGAAGGCGAGCAGTGAACCGACCGACAGGTCGATGCCGGCGGTGAGGATGACGAAGGTCATGCCGAGCGCGATCAGCCCGGTGATCGAGATCTGCCTTGTGATGTTGAACAGGTTGATCGGGTCCATGAAGCTCGGCTTCAGCACGGTGAAGACGATGATCAGCGCCACCAGGAACAGCAGCGGCCCGAAGCTCATCAAAAGCCGCGCGAAGTTGATGCCGCCGCGCTGATCCTGTTCCCCCGCCACGCTCATAGTGTCTCCTTGCGGTCGAGTGCCATCAGTTCCATCAGTCTTTCCTCGTTTGCCTCGACGCCCGGCATCTGGCCGGTGATGCGGCCCCGGCGCATGGTGACGATGCGGTCCGACACTGCAAGCACCTCGGGCAGCTCGGACGAAATCATCATCACCGCAATGCCGCGCGCCGCAAGCTGCACCAGGATCTGGTGCACCTCGGTCTTGGCGCCGACATCGACGCCGCGCGTCGGCTCGTCGACGATCAGCACTTTCGGATCGCGCGCCAGCCAGCGCGCCAGGATCACCTTCTGCTGGTTGCCGCCCGACAGGCCTTCGATAGCCTGCTCGGCCGAAGCCATGCGGATCGACAGCATTTTGCGAAACCCGGACAGCGCATCGCGCTCGCGCCGCTCGGCCATGAAGCCGAAACCGTTGCTGAAGCTGCCCAGCGAAGCGATGGAGAAATTCGGCAGGATGCCCAGCGCGGCAAAGATCGCCTGGTGCTTGCGGTCCTCCGGCAGCAGGCCGATGCCGAGCGCAATGGCGTCTGCGGGCGATGCCGGGGCGATCGGCTTGCCGTCGAGCGTGATGGTGCCGGCCGCGATGCGGTCGGCGCCGAAAATGGCGCGCGCCAGCTCGGTGCGGCCCGAGCCGACAAGCCCGGCAACGCCGAGGATTTCACCGGCCTTGAGGTCGATGTCGACGCCGTCGAGCACGATGGCGTGCGGCGCTTCGGGGTCGCGCACGGTGCGCAGGCCGCGCACCGACAGCACGACATCGCCGGCCACCGCGCGTTGCGCCGGCCGGGCGTAGAGCTCGGACGCCGCGCGGCCAACCATCTTCTCGATGATTTTGGGCAGGGCGATCGGTCCACCCTCACGGTCGAGATGCCCGGCCAGCCGCCCATCGCGCAGCACCGTCATGCGGTCGCAGATGGCGGAGGCTTCCTCCAGCCGGTGGGTGACGAACATGATGGCGACCTTGTCCTTGCGCAGCCGGTCCATGATCGACAGCAACCGCTGCACCTCGGTCTCGGTCAGCGCCGAGGTCGGTTCGTCCATGATGATCAGCCGGCTTTTCAGCGACAGGGCGCGGGCAATCTCGACCAGTTGCTGTTCGGCCACCGACAGCGCCGACACCGGCGTCATCGGATCGATGGAGAGGCCGACGCGGGCGATGATCGTGCGGGAGTCCTGTTCCATCCGCCTCCAACTGACCAGCCCGAGCGGACCGGTCGGCGCGCGGCCGATAAAGATGTTTTCCGCCACCGTCAGCGTCGGGATCAGGCTGAGCTCCTGGTAGATGGTGACGATGCCGAGCCGCTTGGCATCCTGCGGGCTGGATGGATGATAATCGGCACCGTCGAAAGTGATGCGGCCGCCCGACGGCGGCATGACGCCCGAGAGGATTTTCAAGAGCGTCGACTTGCCGGCCCCGTTTTCGCCGAGCAGGCCGAGTATCTCGCCGGGGCGGATATCGAGCGAGACGTCGCTGAGCGCGGTGACGCCCGAGAAATGCTTGGTGATGCCTTCGACGGCAAGCAGGATGGGTTCGGACGATGCGGCTTCAGCGGCTGGCGGCAAGGGTGGCTCCTTCCATGCAGTTGATGTCGCCTGTCAGCGCTTGAACGCCCCCCTCTGTCCTGCAGGACAGAGGGGAGCGCTGTCCCGCCGGCTTTGCCAATCGGCCGATCCCCGCCAACCCCCTACTTCGTCTCGCCAATCCTCTCGGCCTTGTCGAGATTGTCCTTGCCGATGACGATTGGCGTCAAAAGCACCAGCTTCTCCTTCGGCTCGGTCTTGTCCTTGGCAAAGGCCACCGCGATGCGCACCGCGGTGCGCGACTGCTCGCCGGGAAACTGCTCGACGGTGCCCGCAAGCTTGCCGTCACGCACCGCGACCAGCGCTTCCGGCAGTGCATCGAAGCCGTAGATCTTGACGTCGGTGAAGTTGCGCGCGGCACAAGCCTCCATGGCGCCGAGCGCCATGTCGTCATTGGCGCAGACGATGGCGTCCGGCTTGCCGTTGGCGGCAAGGCCGGCCTCGGTCACCGACAGCGCCTCGGCGCGGGCGAAGTTGGCGGTCTGCTCGAAGACGATTTGGTACTTGTCCTTCAGCGGATCGAGAACGTTGTGAACGCCCTTGTTGCGGTCGATCGCCGGGCCGGCGCCGGGCTGGCCCTGAAGGTGGAAGAGTTTGGCGCCATTGGGAAATGCCGCCACCACCGCGTTGGCTTCCGCCTCGCCGCCCTTGACGTTGTCGGCGCCGACATGGGCCAGGATGCCCTCGACGCCGTCGACGCGGCGGTCGATCGTCACCACCGGAACGCCGGCCTTGACCGCTTCCTCGATGGCCGGCGCCAGCGCGTTGACGTCGAGCGGCGAGATGACAATGGCGTTGACCTTCTGCACCAAGGCCGCCTCGATGTCGGCGGTCTGCTTGGTGGCCGAGTTCTGGCCGTCGCTTTCGGTCAAATTGACGCCTTGCGTGGCGGCTTCCGCCTTGATCTCGTTCAGCATGTGCACGAAGAACGGAAAGCCGAGACTGGGCACCGAGCCAAGGATGGTGAGCTTGTCCTGCGCAAACACCGAGGGCGCGGCGACCATCATGGCGCCGAAAGCCGCGGACGACAGCAGGAATTCACGTCTGTTCATGGGATCCTCCTCCACAAGAACGCACGACCCCGAAAACCGGGATCGGTTTCAGGAAGGATCATGCGTCGGTTCAAAGTGTGGAGCATCCTCCCTGCGCCCGAAAACGCATGCCGCTCCAGCTGGCCGCCGCTGTAAAAAGAGCCTCCCACCGACGCCTGCGCAGGGATGCTAACCCAGCGCCAACCATTTGTGCAACCTCGATATAACAGCGCCGTTCGGCAAATTATCGGAATTGTCGGATTTCTGGATCGTGGGCATGCTTCCCAGCACAATAGGCACGGCGCTTCGCCTCCTGCGGCCTATTTGGCGTTGACTGACTTCATATTCCTTATTGAAAGGCCGCCATTAAATGTGTATAAATACACATTAAAAGCGCCGACATTATCCGCCTGTTGGAAGCTGATGGGTGGGTTGAAGTTGCCCGAAGGGGCAGTCATGCGCAATTCAAACACCGCGACAGGCTAGGGCGGGTCACCGTCCCTCATCCCAAGCGCGATATTCCAATAGGCACCCTGCGCAGCATCGAAAAACAATCTGGACTGAAACTGAGGTGACGGCCATGAAGCAGTATATCGGACTTATCCATAAGGATGCCGACAGCGACTTCGGTGTGTCTTTCCCTGATTTCCCAGGCGTGATTACCGCAGGCAAGGATCTGGATGACGCCCGGTCCATGGCTGAAGAGGCCCTCGCCCTCCACATCGAAGGGTTGGTCGAGGATGGCGGGGCTGTTCCTGAACCCTCCAGTTTGGAGGCTGTGATGGCGGACGCCGATAATCGCGACGGTGTTGCAATCCTGGTCTCGGCCCAGACCCAGACCAGGAAAACAGTGCGTATCAACGTGACGCTTTCCGACGACATTCTCCAAAGGATCGATGCCTTTGCCGAAGCTCATGGCTATACCCGATCCGGGTTTCTCGCAAAGGCCGCTGAAAAAGTGATGGCGCTTGAAGCGGCGTGACCCGTATGAAGCCGCAAATCATCTGCCATATGCTCGCATCACTCGACGGCAGCCTTCATCCAAGCCGCTACACGACAAGTCCGGACGGGACCCGGGCGGAGTGGTCGAGCCTCTACGAGCATATCCACAACGACATGGCGGGCGACGCCTGGATCGTCGGCCGCGTCACCATGGCCGAGATGAGCAAGGCCGCCGCGCACCCACCGGCCAATGTCGGCAAGGTCGACCGACCCCATCATTTCGCTCAACGTGATGCGGGTAGCTATGCCGTGGCGCTCGATGCCTCGGGCAAGCTTCACTTTTCCAAACCCGACATCGGTGGCGACCACGTCGTGGTGCTGCTTGGGCGCGACGTCGCCGACAGCCATTTGGCCGAACTCGCCGCCGACGGCGTGTCCTATATCGTGTCGGAAGCGGCGGACATCGATCTCGCGGCTGTGCTCGAGGTGCTCGGCAGCGAACTCGGCATAAGCCGGCTGCTGCTTGAGGGCGGCGCCGGCATCAACGGTTCGTTCCTTGCGGCCGGGCTCGTCGATGAACTGAGCCTTCTCGTGGCGCCCGCGATCGATGGACGCGCCGCGAACCAGGCCTTCGTCGAGTTCGGCGAGAGCGGCCTGGCGGGCAAGATGCAGTTGTCCCTGAAGAGCTGCGAGGCCTTGGCGCATGGGCTCGTCCATCTGCGCTACGCGGTCAGCCCTGGAGCATGATCCCGAAAAGTCGTCATCCTGGGGCGGAGCAAGGAGCGAAGCGACGCAGCGCAGACCCCGGGATCCATGCCGGGACTCGGAAGCCCCGCAGCGGTGCAGAATTCTGCTCCGCTGCACCCTATGATTAAGGTCGCGGCATGGATCCCAGGGTCTCCGCGACGGAGCTGCGCTCCTGCTTCGCCCAGGGATGACGAAGTTCAGAGACTTCGGCTCACCTCAAACGTTGCTAGGCGCATCAATACCGCATGGCATCGAGATCGGCGATCAGCGTCGGGCCGGTCGGGTGCCAGCCCAGCCGTGCCTGTGTCAGCGCGCTGGAGGCCGGCAGGTCCATGGGGGCGAACATCGCCATCCAGCCGAAATGCTCCGCCGCTCTTTCCCGCGCGATGGAAACGACCGGCAATTTCAGGCCCCTTCCAAGCGCCTCGGCGATGGCCCGCACCTCGACGCCTTCCTCGCCGACCGCGTGATAGCGTGCTCCCGGTTGCCGCTTTTCCACGGCCAGCCGGTAAAGCCGCGCCGCATCGAGGAGATGGCCCGCGGAGAAGCGGTTGCGGCCCTCGCCGACATAGGCCGAGACGCCCCTTTCACGCGCGATCTCGATGAGCGGCGAGATAAGCCCTTGCTTGACCGGATTGTGGACCTGCGGCAGCCGCACCACCGACAGATTGATGCCGTTTTCCAGAAGCGCATTGCCGGCCAGCTCGGAGGCTATGCGCGGATTGGGGTGGCTGGCATTGAAGACGTCCTCAATCGCCAGTTCGCCATGCCCAGGGCTGCCCATGCCGACGCCGGAGGTGATCACCAGCGGCCGGTCGGAGCCGGCCAGGGCGGCGCCGAGAGCGGCGATGACGCGCTTGTCCTTTTCGCAATTCTCGGCAAACCGCGAGAAATCATGGTCGAACGCCGTGTGGATCACAGCCTCCGCCTTCGCCGCGCCGTCGCGCAGCCCCTCGGGATCCTCGAGCGTTCCCCGATGCACCTCGGCGCCAGCGGCGGCCAGCGCCTCGGCGCCGGCATCCGAGCGGGTCACGCCGACCACCTGGTGGCCCGCCTTGATGAGTTCGGGAACGATCGCCGAACCGATGAAACCGGTCGCGCCGGTGAGAAAGATACGCATGCAAAATCTCCTGCACAGTTGCCTGCGTAATATTGCTGGTCTATTATTCTATTAAAGTAGTGATCTTATCATGGTATAATGGCTAACAGGATGTCCTCCAGTTCCGCCGGCTCGCTGGCAGCGTTCCTCAAAGACCGGCGCACGCGGCTCGATCCGGCGTCCTTCGGCTTTTCGGGCCGCCGACGCACGCCGGGACTGCGCCGGGAAGAGGTCGCCCAGCGCGCCAACATCAGCCCGACCTGGTACACATGGCTGGAACAGGGCCGCGGCGGTGCGCCCTCGGCCGATGTCCTCAATCGCATCGCCAAGGGGCTGCTGCTGACCGAGGCGGAGCGTGAACATCTTTTCATGCTCGGGTTGGGGCGCCCGCCCGAGGTCCGCTACACCGGTGCCGAGGGCGTCAGCCCGCGGCTGCAGCGCCTCATCGACACGCTCGATGCCAGCCCCGCCATAGTCAGGACCGCCACCTGGGATGTCGTTGCCTGGAACCGCGCCGCGCGGGTCGTGCTGACCGACTACAGCGCCCTGCCCGAGGGCGAGCGCAACATCCTGCGCTTCATGTTCCTCAGTCCCCATATCCGCGCCAGGCAGCACGACTGGCAAAACCTCGCTCGTTTCGTGGTGGGCTCGTTCCGTGCCGATGCGGCACGCGCCGGCGCTGTCTCCGAGGTGCGCGAACTCGTCGACGAGCTTTGCAGCGCCAGCCCCGAGTTTGCCGCCCTGTGGCGGGCAAACGACGTGCTCAGCCATGGCGACGGGACAAAGCGCCTGAAGCATCCGGAACTCGGCGATATCGAGCTGGAATATTCGGGCTTCGCGGTCGACGGCCGGCCGGATTTGAGCCTGACCGTCTACAACCCGGTCGACAGCGCCGTCGCCGACCGCATCCGCGCGCTGGCTCTCGCCCGACACCCCAAAGAGTAAGGGCCAGACGATCCGTCCGCGGGGAGACGCCCGCCCTCAAGCGCGCTCGCAGACCGCCTTCAGGATCTGCAAGGTCGGCCCCCAGTAGAGATTGGCATGCGGGCGGATCGCCGGTTCGGCAAAATCGCTGAGCGTCAGCGTCAGCAGCGTTCCCTCATCCGCTGGCGCCAGATCGAAGCTGACCACCGTGTGGTTTTCGGGCACGTCCGCCAGACGCGAGGCCGACAACGTGCTCCAGTAGCTGTAGGCGAACGCCCTCTCCTGCGCGAAAGCCCGGATAGTCCCGTGGTTTTCGAACGGCATTCCGTGCAGCAATCCGCGCATCACGATCGCGCCGCCGGCCTGTCCTTGCAGGCTCGGTCAACTCCTCGTCGGACATCCATTGCGGGATCATTTCTGGCGTCGTCAGTATCCGCCAGACCTTGGCCGGCTCGGCACCGATGACGACGGTCTTGGTTATCGGCGCGAACGAAGCGGTCACGAGGCCTCGCTTTGGCCTAATGGCTCGGGCGCCAGCACCAGCCGGATCTCCTGCGCCGCCTGCGCGGCATGGTGGCGCACGGTGGCAAGGTCGAGCATGCTGTAGGTGGTCGCCACATAGGGCACGGTCAGCGCGGCGACGGAGTGGCCGAACGGCCCGATGACCGGAAAGGCAAGATCGATGACACCCGGCTGCAGCCCGTCCGCCACCTCTTCATGGCCGGCGGTACGGATGCGGCCAAGCGCACGCTCCACCTCGGCCTTTTCGTCAAGAACACCAGAGACTTGCAGCCATTGGTTGACTCTATCCTGCGGCTGGAACGCCATCAGCGTGCGGCCCGTGGCGGTGGCAAACAGCGGGAACTCGGCGCCGACGCGGACGCGGAAGCCGAAGGCCGCCGGGCTTTCCACTTGCGCCAGGATCAGTACCCTTCCGGCATTGTGGACGCCGAGATTGCAGGACTGCTGGATGGAGTCGGACAGCCGCCGCATCGACGGCAGCGCTGCCTGGACGAGGCCGCGCAGCGGCTCATGCCGGTGCGCCAGCTCGAACATGCGGGTCGACAGGAAATAGAGCCCGGCCGGGCGATCGCGAAAGATATAGCCGCGCCGTTCCAGCGCCTGCAGCACGCGGTAGATCTGGTGGATCGAGCGGCCGACCGCCTCGGCAATCTGGCCCTGGTTCAGCCCGTCCTTCTGCTCAGCCAAGAGCTCGATGACGTCGAACGCCTTTTCCAGGGCCGGTACCGAATAGTCCGGCGCTTCCGCAGTCTTGCCAGCCATGCCCCACAATCCTTCCCGGACCAAGCAATTCCAGGAAAAGTGTGAAACGGTTTCCGGCAGGAATTGCGTCAAAACAGAGAGATAGAATCAGGAGCTACTATAGTTACAAGGCAGCCCCCATCGTAGCCATCATCAGCCTGGCGATGCGTCGGTTGATGTCGTCGGGCACCGGCTGCGCGCCTGGCGCCGGTCTTTCGCCGGTAGCGCCCTTCACCACCCGCTCCAGCGACAGCGCCTGCAGCATGAAGCCGATGTCCATGGATTCGATCGAATTGCCCTTCGGTTCGCTGCCGGCAAGGTTGAACATGCGCCCCTCGGCGACCAGGATGACATGCCGGCCATTGGCAAGGTCGAGACGCTGCAAGGTGCCGTCGAGATCGGTGCTACCGGTCGTCATGGCACCCATGCCCTCGGTGTCGATCTCCCACGGAAAATGCCCTGAGTTGGCAAGCACCGCACCATCTTGCATGGCGGCAATCGCGCTGGCCGGCAGCACGCCGGCGCGTCCCGTGGCGGTGATGAACACCTGCGCCCATGGTGCCAGATCCGCCAGCGGCGCCACCCGGTAGCCGTCGAGGGCGGCTTCCAGCGCCTTGATCTCGTCGACCTCGACGACCGCCACGCGGCCGCCCAGCGCCCGCAGGTACTGCGCGATGCCGCGCCCGCACCAGCCATAGCCGATAACGCAGAAGCGCCGGCCGGGGATCATCAGATTGGTGATGCGCATGAAGCTTTCGACAACCGACTGGCCGACCGCGTGCTTGTTCTCGCCGATCGCCTTCAGTGGGCTGTCGTTGATGACGATCGACGGAAACGGCACCTTGCCGGCCAGTTCGCCGCGCAGCCGGTCGCCGCCGGACGTCGTCTCCTCGGTGCCGCCGAGAATGGAGGCCGCCCAGCCGCGTTCGATGATGCCGGCGGCAAGGTCGGCGCCATTGTCGAGCAGCATGTCGGGCTTGGCATCCAGTACCCGCGCCAGATTGGCGTGATGGTCGGCCAGCGTGTCGGCGCGGCTGCCGAACACGCCGATGCCCTGGCTTTGCAGGAAGGCGACGACATCGTCCTGCGTCGAGCCATGATTGCCGGTGCCGACGATCTCGGCCCCGCCTTCGGCGAGCACCTCGAGCAGCACCGCAGTCTTCGGCTCGACATGCAGCGACACGCCGATGCGCCGGCCGGCGAAGGGTTGGGTTTCGCGGAACTCCGAGCGCAGGGTGGCGAGCATCGCCATGCGCGAACGGATCCAGGCGATACGGGCGCGGCCGCGTTCGACCAGTTCCGGGTTTGCCAGATTTGCCTTCGCCTGGGTCATTCGCAGTCTCCGATCATGGTCCATATTCATCACTTGCAAAAAAGTTTTTTGCATGTGACAAATCTTGCAGAGGGTCGTCAAGCCCCACCGAAAAGGGGCAACGGACAGAACGGCGCCGCACCAAGGCGTGGCGCGGCATTTGGCTTTGCACCTGAAGGGGTAGAAAATGGGAAATCTGGATATCGCGGTTGTCGCCGTATATCTCGTGGCGGTCACCGCAATCGGGCTGTTCTTCGCCCGCTCGATCAAGACCGAGGAAGACTACATCGTCGCCGGCCGGCGCATGGGGCCGCTGTGGCTGACCATTTCGGCCTTCGCCTCGTGGACCGGGCTTGCCGGCCTGTTCGGCACGCCTGAAATGGTGGTCCGCTACGGCATTTCGGGCACATGGTGGTGGTTCACCTTCCCGATCGGACTGTTGCTGATGGGCATCTTCCTGGCCAAGATCGTGCGCCAGCGCATGCATGTGACGACGCCCGACATCGTCGCGCAGGACTATCCGGGTTCGGTGCGGGTCGCCGCCTCGCTGGTCACCAGCTGGAATTACCTCGCATGGGCGGCCGCGCAGGTGTTCGGCATCTCGATGGTGTTCACGCTGTTTTCGGGGATGGACCCGACCACCGGCGCCATCGTCGCCTTCCTCGTCGTCATCGTCTATACCATGCTGGGTGGCTTCCTCGCTGTGGTGGCGACCGACGTGCTGCAGGCGGTCATCTTCCTGGTCGTCATCGGCGTGGTGGCGCCGTTGTTCGTCATCTTCGGACCGGGCGTCTCGCATGTTTATGAGGCGACCAGGGACATTCCCGGCTTCTACAATCTGTTCGCCAACGTGCCGCCTGCGACGCTATTCGTGTGGTTCCTGCTGTTGCCCGCCGGCTTCATCGACACGATCGGCTTCCAGCGCGTCTTTTCCGCCAACTCGCCGGAGACGGCGCGCAAGGGCCTGATCAACGGCTTCGTCATCATGGCCGTGTTCGGCGTCATCCTCACCTTCCTCGGCGTCGCAGCCAAGGCGCTGCTGCCGTCCGGCACCAACCCGGTCAACGCCATGCCGGACCTGATGGTGCAGCTTTTGCCGCATGGCATCATCGGCGTGCTGGTGGCCGCCTTCCTGGCGGTGGCGATGTCGACGGCCAGCACGACATTGCTGATCACCGCCACCACCCTGCAGCGCGACGTGATCTCGCGGCTGCGCCCCGACGCCAGCGACAGGGAAAGGCTGTGGACCAGCCGCATCCTGCTGCTCGTGCTCGGCCTGGTGGCGCTGGTGGTGGCGCTCAGCGTGCCCGGCATCGTCACCATCCTGATGCTCGGCTTCTCGGTCTATGTGCCGGGCCTGCTGCTGCCCGTGCTATCGGCCACGTTCGGCTGGCGCATTCCCTCCTGGTCGATGTTGGCGACCATCGTGCTGGGCGCCGGCTCGACCGCCATCCTCGTGCTGATGGGCGAACCCGGCGGCATTCCAGCCTCGCTGGTAGGCTTCTTCCTTTCGGTCGTCCCGTTCGCCGCCGGGCTCGTTACACGGCCGGAGCGGCAGGACGCTTGAGCCAGGAAAGGTCGCAAGAAAGCAAAGAGATAGCGCTCCATCCTGAATCAGTGCGGGATGGGGCATGGATGTGGAGAGACCGATGAAGAAGACCAGCTTCGACAAGCTTTCGAGTGCCGACCAGGCACTTGTCACAGCCGCCGCGCAAGCGCGCGACAAGGCCTACACGCCCTACTCCAACCACAAGGTCGGCTCGGCCGTGCGCACCTCATCTGGCCGGCTGTTCGCCGCCTGCAATGTCGAGATCGTCACCTTGCAGCAATCGGTGCATGCCGAGCGCAACGCGGTGATGCAGATGGCTGCGGCGGGCGAGCGGCAGATCGAGGCCATCGTCTGCCACGGCCCCTATTCGGGCGTGCCGTGCGCGGAATGCCGGCAAGTGATCTGGGAATTCTGCTGCGATGATCCCGACGTGAAGATCATCGGCTCCACCCTCGATGGCGAGATCGAACTGATGACCATCGGCGAGATCTATCCGAGCCCCTACGGACCGGGCACCAAAGGTATCGACCCGCGCAAATTCTGAAACCGCCGATCGGCTTCCAATGCGCGGCGGACCTGGATCAAGCTTGGCCTCGGGTTGCCGGCCCTCGCCGCATCCAGCTTGCGAAGCCGTCACCCCCCGTGGCATCTGTCTGTCACAACGGACGATCCGCAGCATGGCAGCACGACCACCCGCCGGAAAACCGCCTAACGGCAAGCCACCCGCCGGCAAACTACACACCAGCAAGCTATTGGGCGTCAGTCTCAACCGGGCGCTGTCGAAGCTCGGCCTGTGCTCGCGCACGCAGGCGGATGTGCTGATCGCGGAGGGCCGCGTGCGCGTCGGCGGCAAGGTCGTGCGCAATGCAGCCCTGCGGGTCGACCTCGACCGCGACCGCATCGTCGTCGACGACAGGCCGGTGGTTGCCGAGCGCAAGGTCTATCTCATGCTCAACAAGCCGCGCGGGCTGGTCACCACCCGCGACGACCCGCAGCAGCGCGACACCGTCTATGCCTGCCTCGAAGGGCTCGACCTGCCCTTCGTCTCGCCGGTCGGCCGCCTCGACAAGGCCAGCGAAGGCCTGCTGCTGATGACCAACGACACCCGATTTGCCAACCGGCTGATGGACCCGGCTTCGCATTTGCCGAAAACCTATCACGTGCAGGTCGGCACGGTGCCGGACGCGGCGATGTTGAAGACGTTGCGCGCGGGCGTGAGCGTCGACGGCGAGATCCTGAGCGCCAGCTCGATCGAACTTTTGCGCAGCGGCGGTCGCACCGCCTGGCTGGAGATCGTGCTCGACGAAGGCCGCAACCGCCACATCCGTCGCCTGATCGCCGCGCACGGCGTCGAGGTCCTGCGCCTCATCCGCATCGCCATCGGCCGCCTGCCGCTCGGCGACCTCGCCAAGGGCACGGCACGGCATTTGACACCGGAGGAACTGGCGCTGCTGGCGGGGTGAGCAGCGCGTGCGCTGGTGCAGGCTCACAGCAATCCTTCCTGACGGAAAGCTGTCAGGAGGCCTAGTCTATAGGTCGGATGGGAGCCGACCACGGCTTCAACGATCAGGAGCCAAAGCAATGAATTTCGTCTCTGTCCGCATCATCACTTCGGACGTTCAGCGCCTCGTGCGCTTCTACGGCGAGATCACGGGCATGCCCGTGACGGTCTACACGGAAGACTTCGCGGAACTGGCGACACCGGCCTGCACGCTGGCGATCGGCAGCACGCGCACCTTGATGCTGTTTGGCGGCGACATCGCCCGCCCCGCCGACAACCACACCGTCATCCTCGAGTTCCGCGTCGGCGACGTCGATGCTGAATTCGCCAGGCTCTCGGACCTCGTCAGGAATGTTACTGTGCAGAAGCCAACCACAATGCCCTGGGGCAATCGCTCGCTGCTGTTTCGCGACCCCGATGGCAATCTGGTGAATTTCTTCACGCCGGTGACCGCCGAAGCGATCAAGAAATTCGACAGGTAGGGCGGAAGCGGCGCCGCTGGCCAAAGCCGCCCTACTTCTGGTTCCATTTCCGGATGACCGGCTCGCTCAAATCATGCTCGTAGCCGAGCACGCTGATGCTGGCTGTTTCGAGCACAAGCAGCGCGCCGCCTTCGGGCGGCAGGCCAATCCAGCGCGCCGCCAGCACGCGCAAGAAATGCGCGCTGGAAAACACCAATATGCCGGCATTGGCCTCGCGCAGCCCGGCGATAATCCTGTCGGCCCGCGCGCCGACATCGGCCGCCATCTCGCCCTTTGGACAACCATCGCGAAACACATTCCAGCCGGGGCGCTCGGCCAGGATCTGTTTTGTCGTCAATCCCTCATAGGCGCCGTAGTCCCATTCCTGCAGATCGTCCTTCTTGACGCTCTGCGCGTCGAAGCCGGCCAGTACGCTGGTGTTGTAGGCGCGCTGCGACGGGCTCGACCATACGGCCGAAAAAGACAGCCCCTTGAGCCTATCGGCGACACCCCGCGCGGCGGCCTCGCCAACCGGGGTCAACGGCATGTCGGTGCGGCCGGTATGCTGCCCCGAAAGGCTCCATGCCGTCTCACCATGCCGGACCAGATGGATTTGGGGATACGCGTTGCTCATGGAATGCCTTTCAGTGTCGCCAGCACCTTAAGCGACGATGCGGCAAAGGGGAATCCGCTTGGTACAAAAACTGCGTGGTCGCCTGGCCTTGATCGGCGGCGGGCCGGCCCTGTGATCGGCCCGAGGCCGCAACTATATCAAGGCCAGCCTCCACAAGGCTCCCGCCACCACAAGGGCACGGGCCCTTGCACAACAAGTCGAGATCGTCATGTACAAACATCTGCTCATCGCCACGGACGGATCGGAACTGGCCGACAAGGGCGTTGCCCACGGCCTGACGTTGGCCAAGGGCCTCGGCGCCTCCGTCACCTTCGTTACCGTCTCGGAACCATTCCCGATCTTCGCCTGGGGCGGCGCCATGGCCGGCTATGCCGCCGGCGATGAGCTGGTCGCCTACAAGGATGAGGCCGGCCGCTATGCCAAGGAAGTGCTCGCCAAATGCAAGACGTCGGCGGACGCCGCCAGCGTCTCCGCGGAGGTGGTCCATGTCGAGGACAAGCGACCCGCCGAAGCCATCCTGGAGCTGTCGCAGACCCTGCGCTGCGACCTGATCGTCATGGCCTCGCATGGCCGCCGCGGACTGGGCAAGCTGCTTCTCGGCAGCCAGACGGCGGAAGTGCTGTCCTACACGGAAATCCCGGTTCTGGTGGTGCGATAGGGCGTTTTTCCGGGCTGGAACTGACTTTCGGAATCATGCTCAAATAACAGCCGGAGACCATCCCGGCGCGGCTGTCGTGCGCCAACATTGTTCGACCGCGCCGGAGAAAATTGACGAATGGCGGACGAGGGTCGCACCAGGATAATTCCCAGCGGAATGCCGCAGTCGGCCGCCATGCTGGCCGACGTCAAACGGGCGATGGCGACCACCGCAAGCCTCAACCGCTTGACCTTCAACGACGCGGCTGAAGTCCGGACCCTGTTCAGCGAACTCATTGGCAAAAAGGTCGACGACAGCTTCCTGCTGATCCCGCCCTTCTACACGACCGGCGGATCCGATATCCGCGTCGGGCGCAATGTCTTCATCAATCAGAACTGCACCTTTTATGATCTTGGCGGGCTCGACATCGCCGACGATGTCATGATCGGGCCGAATGTCAGCCTCATCACCTCGGGCCATCCCCTCGAACCGTCGCGGCGTCGCGCCTTCACGACCGCAAAGCCGATCGTGATCGAACGCAATGTCTGGATCGCGGCCGGCGCGACGGTCATCGGCGGCGTGACGGTGGGCGAAAACTCGGTTGTCGCGGCGGGTTCCGTGGTCACTAGGAACGTTCCCCCGAACACGCTTGTCGGGGGAAACCCGGCCAACGTCATCAGGTCGATTGCCGAATGAGGGCGCGACTTCTCATCGGGCGGCCGGACCGACAGATCGTAGTGACATCGTCGCTATGCTATGCTGTTAACGCAGGGAAGGAGCCCATTCATGCGCAAGGACTTCATGCTCGAAGCGTTGCAGCGTGCCACTGAAGACACGTTGCTCAACCGCGACATCTTTGCTGTCGAGCCGGATGTCTACGCCGCTTTTCTGGAACGTCTCGACGCGCCGCAGCATCCGAACCACCGGTTGCGCCGCACCATGACTACAAATCCTCCGTGGGACGCTGCATGACGCTGATGATCACGCTCCGCGCCAATCGCCACCGGCCGCTTAGGATGCCGAAGACCAGAGCGCGGCCTCCAAGACCAGATACCCGCCCAGCATCAGCAGCCCGGCGAAGAACACCGTGCGAAACGTCTCGACGCTCATCGCCTGGCGCAGCGCCTGGCCGGCGAACATGCCGGCGAGCGCCGGCGCAAGCGCCAGGACCGATCCCGCCAGTTGCATTGTCGGCGATGCGAACGCGCCTGCCTTGAACAACCCAAGGGCAAGAGCCGCCGTCGACACGGTGAAGGACAGGCCGAGCGCTTGGATGAGGTCTTCCCGGCCCAGCCGCAGCGATTGCAGATAGGGCACGGCCGGGATGACGAAGACCCCGGTGGCGCCGGTGACCAGCCCGGTCGCCACACCGACCAGCGGTGATACCAACGCCTCGTGGCGCGCCGGCGTGGTGAAGCCAAGCTTGAGCAGGCCGAGAATGGCGTAAAGCACCAGCGCCGCACCGAGCCCGGCCGAGGCAACGCCAGAGTGTGTGCCGGTGAGCAGGCCGGCCCCGGCGACGGTGCCAAGCACGACGCCGGCCATCATCGTCCACAACCGCTTGCACAGCCCGCCGAAGGATGGGCCGGTGAACAACTGCCAAAGATTGGTGACCAGCGACGGGATCAAGAGCAGGGCAGCCGCCTGCGCCGGCGGCATCGTTACCGCCAGCAGCCCCATCGCCACGGTCGGCAGCCCCATGCCGACGACACCCTTGACGAAGCCCGCGGCAAGGAAGACCGCGCCGATCCAGGCGATGACGCCGACGCTCAGCACGGTCGTTCCTTCGGGGTGCCGCTTCGATCAGTCATGCAACAGCATGTCCGCCGCATCATCGTCGGGTGCGGGTTTTGCAGGCGTTGCTTCATGGTGGACAGGGGCAGCCATCGCCACGCAACCGCGCTGGCCGGGCTCCGCTCGCGCCATGGCAAGCGAGGCCACCGCGATCGCAAGCACGATCGCCGCGCTTTCAAGTATGCCGGGTCCATGCCGGCCTGTCGCCTTTTCGCTCATCGCGCATCTCCATCGCAAAAGATTTGACTGACATGCCGGCCGCCCACAATGTGGAAGTTACGCCGTCAGCCTTCGCCTGCGCCGAAGGCTGAAACCCTGCAGGAGAAGAAAGATGCGCTTCGATCTTACCGATCTCCGGCTGTTCCTGCTGGTCGCCGAGCGCGGCAGCATCACCCATGGTGCCGAACTTGCGGGGCTGGCGCTCGCCTCCGCCAGCGCCCGCATCAAGGGCATGGAGGAGAGCCTCGGCGCGCCGCTTTTAGAGCGGCGGCGGCGCGGCGTGGTGCCGACGGCCGCCGGGCAGGCGCTGCTGCACCATGCGCGGGCGGTGCAGAACCAGATCGAGGCGATGGCCGGCGACCTCGGCGCCTATGCCACGGGCTTGCGCGCCCGCGTGCGGCTGATGGCCAACACGGCCGCCACCAGCGCGCTGCTGCGCGACATGCTGCCGGCCTTCCTCGTCGCGCATCCCGGCATCGACATCGACCTCGACGAGCGCCCCAGCCACGAGATCGCAGAGGCGGTGGCAAGCGGTGCCGCCGATCTCGGCATCGCCGCGACCTGGGCCGGCCTTTCGCATCTGGAGCAGAAGCCGTTCTTCATCGACAGGCTCATGGTGATCGCCGCGCGAGACTGGCCCGACCTCGAAGGCAATACGGCCAACCTCGGCGACCTGCTCGGCGAAGCCTTTGTCGGCCTGAGCGCCGGCCATCCCTTGCAGGAGCACATCACCCGTCAGGCCGCCCGCCTTGGCGGCCATCTGCACTTCCGCATCCGCGTGCCCGGCCTCGACAATGTCTGCCGGCTGGTCGCCCAGGGCGCCGGCATCGCCATCGTGCCCGAAAGTGCCGCGCGCCGCTCCGCCCGCACGCTGCGCAGCCTAGGGTTGACCGACGACTGGGCAACACGCCAGCTCAACCTCTGCGCCCGTCGCTTCGAGGATCTGACGCCACAGGCAAAACTGCTGGCGGAGGCGCTGGTGTGAAGTCGCGCTCTACGGCGCTTTGCCCATGGAGCGTAGCGCGTTGATCGCAGCGAGGTATTCGATGAAATGCTTTGGGCAATCGCTTAGCACGAGCCGATAGAGCGGCAACGTCTCGTCGTCACGATGCTGCAGCCGCTGGAATTCCGCTGTGTAGAAATTGGCCTCGCAGACCTGCTCGTTCCTGATGGTTGCATCCGGATCATCAGCCGCCTTCAGTGTCACTTCAGGCGCCTGGTCACCCAGCAGCATGCGGACCAGCGGCGCCGGCCATTTCGTCATGTCGAGCTTTGCCACGCGCAGGATGCTCGACTGCCCGTTGCGGCGCCGGGCAAGGTCCACCCAGATTGCGGAATACGCATCCTGGGGCTGCATTTGGGCGGACTTCTCCAGATCGGCCTGTGCCTTGGCGGCCGGACCAAAGTAGAATCCGGCAATGCCGCGACTTTGATAGAAACCCGCGAATTTTGGGTTTCGACGAACAGCCTCGTTGAAGTTGGCGAAGGCCTCGACATAGTCTGTCTTGTACATACTGGCGATACCCAGCGCTTCGTAGGCGCTGGGATAGTTCGGCGCATAGTGCAACGCCTGAGTGCAATCATTGATCGCGCGATTGTTTTTCGCCATGTACAGCCACACGTAACAGCGCCCGAGATAGGCGGCGGCATCTTCAGGATTGAGGAAGATCGCTTGATCATAGTCCGCGATGGCGGTGTCGTATTTGCCTTTATCGCTCCAGGCCGCGGCACGGTTCCTGTAGGCGCCAGCATAGCCGGCATCTATTGCGATCGCGAGATTGTAATCTGATATGGCGTCATCGTATTTATGCCTGGATGCCCAGACGAGGCCCCTGCTGTCGTAGGCTTGCACATAGCCTGGATTGATGGCGATCGCGTAATCGTAGTCCGCCAGCGCAAGATCATACTCGCCTTTGTACGACCAGACCCGACCCCGATTGGTGACGGCTTCGGCATAATGGGGATTGAGGGTGATCGCCTGGCTAAGGTCGGCTAAGGCCCGGTCCGCATCATCGATGTACGACCATAGCAGACCGCGATTGTTGTAGCCGACGGCGTTTTTCGGATCGAGGCTGATCGCCTGATCGTACTCGGCAATGGCCCGCTTGTAGAACATCTTGCTCGCCCAGACATCAGCGCGGTCGCGGTAGATCGAGGCATCCTTTGGATCGAGCCTGATCGCCTGGTCATAGTCAGCAATGGCGCGAGCCTTGTCGCCTTTCTTCATCCAGATCTCGGCGCGCCGTCGAAAGGCGAGGATATGATTCGGATCGAGCGCAATCGCCTGGTCGAGGTCCGCAATGGCGCGGTCATATTCGCCGCTGCCGTCCAGTGCATTCGCTCGGTTGAAATGGGCAAGGGCTTGATCATTCACCGATACGGCCTTGTCCTCCAGCAGGCTGGTGCACACGACGATCCGCTTGGGGGCGTCGAGCTCATCGTCGCCGCAATTGTGCAGACGATTATCGGCTGCCATGACCGGCGGGCCGAATGCGAGCAGGACCGCAAGGCAAGCAAGGTAACACTGCGCCACTTTAGTCAAACGCCCATATCGATGAAGCATCATGTCAGAAAAACTTGGAACATCATTGCAGATCGCCGACCTTGTGCCAGCTTGATCGGGCAAATTCTTGACCAAGAAAATTAATATCGAAGAAATCCGGACGGGCCACGCGCCGGCGGCATGCGTCGACAGCGGGGCATCACCACCTTCAATCGCCCGATCACAACACGATTGTCCTAGTCTGCGCGCCGCCTTTCGCCAGCACGTTCGGCCGCCTGCAGGCAGACGACCTACCCAGTTCGCGTGAAAACAGCGCCTTGCTTTTCAAATATCCGTGACGTAGCTTGTTTACACATTGGCAAAAAAATAGCCAAAGTTTTTTCCTTTTGTGAAAGACGGGGACTTTGCGGGAACATCTCGATCTGACCGATCGGCGGCTGGTCAAACAGCTGTCGCAGGATGCACAGCCGGGCATCAACCGCATCGCCGAGATATTGGCGATTTCGGTGCCGACGGTGCGCACGCGGCTGCGCAACCTGCTCGACCGCAACCTGCTCAAGATCGTCGGCCTGCTGAACCTGACCGAGCGCCCCGAGCTGATCTCGGCCATTGTCGGCATCAATGCCCAGGGGCGCGGCCGGGCCCGCGAACTGGCGCAGCGCATTGCCGAACTGCCCTTCGTCAACTCGGCTTCGGTGGTCACCGGTCGCTTCGACATTATCGTCGACGTGACGGTGGCCGGTGACGTCGCCGACCTCTACCGCGTCACCAGCGAACTGATCCCCGGCGCCGGCGAGCCCGGCGAAGTCGTGCGCAGCGAAACCTTCGTCGTCATGGCGTCCTGCAACAAATGGGTCAGCCTGCCGGAAGGCTGCTGGTCGGACGACCGCAAGGAGCCGGCATGAAGATCGCGGTTCTCGGCGGCCTCGGCCTGCAAGGCCGGGCGGCAATCGCCGACCTTGTTGCCAGCGACGGCGTCGCGCAAATCGTCTGCGTCGACACCGCAGCGGACGGCCCTGCCCGGCTTGCAGGCCTGACCGATCTTGCCCGCGTGCGCTTCGTCGTGCCGCAGGGCGCGATCGGCCCGGCGCTGGCCACTGTGCTTGATGATGTCGACGCCGTCATCGACCTCTTGCCGCAGCCGCTGATGCGCCAAGCGGTGCAGGCCGCGATCGCCACGCGCACGCCGCTGGTCACCACCAATTACGCCAAGTCGATCGCCGACCTGGCGCCGGCCGCCGAACAGGCCGGCGTCCCGATCATGACCGAGTGCGGGCTCGACCCCGGCATCGACCTCGTGCTGTACGCGCGCGCCGCCAGGCAGTTCGACTCGATTTCCTCGATCGATTCCTATTGCGGCGGCATCCCCGAGCCGAAGGCGATGGCCAAGCCGCTGTGCTACAAGGTGAGCTGGAATTTCGATATGGTCCTGGTCAGCCAGAACCGCGACAGCGTGATGATCGAGGATGGGAAACGCGTCGCGGTGCCGGCCGGTCAGCAGCACGACAATCCCTTCATCCATGAAATTGAGGTCGCCGGCCTGGGCAAACTCGAAGCCTTCCCCAATGGCGACGCGCTGCATTATGTCGAGATGCTGGACGCCGCAAAAGGGTTGCGCCGCTCCGGCCGCTACACGCTGCGCTGGCCAGGATGGTCGGCTTTCTGGGCGCCGTTGAAGGAGCTTGGTTTCCTCTCTGAGGACAAGGTGCTCGGCACCTCCAACAGCCCGCGCGAATTCCTCGGCCGGCTGCTTGGCCCGCAATTACAATACGGCGCCGGCGAAAAGGATCTTTGCGTGATGCGCAATGTCTTTTCCGGCCTAGAAGGCGGCCGCGCCAAGACAGTGACGTCGGACCTGATTATCGAACGCGACCTGGCTTCGGGCCTGTTCGGCATGAGTCTCGGCGTCGGCTATCCCGCCAGCATCGTGGCGCAGATGCTCGCGCGGCGTGAGATCACCAGACCGGGCCTTTTGAACCCGCTGCTGGACGTGCCCGACATCAGGTTCTTCGACGAACTGGCCAAGCGTGGCATCACGGTTTCCGAGACGGTGGCACGGGACTGAGGAGAAAAGATTTTCGAACGGTGGCTGCCGTCGGCAACGGCGCTGCCGCTCAAAAAGCACCCCAAAGGGTGAAAAACAACGTGGAACAATAAAACAAGGAGGAATACCGAAATGAAGATTGCCAGACTTTTCATCGCCGGGCTTGCACTCGCCGGGCTCACTGCCGCTGCCAGTGCCGGTACGCTCGACGACATCACCAAGCGCGGCGAGTTGCGCGTCGCCGTGCAGACTCAAGGGCCTCCCTTCTCGCTGGTCGGCGCCAATGGCGAACGCACCGGCAGTTCGGTGGAACTCGCCGAAATGATGGCCAAGGAAATGGGGGTCAAGATCACCTTCCTCGACTTCGACTGGGACGGCCTGATCCCGGCACTGCTGTCGGGCAAGGCCGACCTTCTGGTCGCCGACATGACACCGACGCTCGCGCGCGGCATGAAGGTCGCCTTCACCACGCCTTACATGTACACGGGCAGCACCGTCTTCACCAAGGCCGACAGCAAGTTCAAGACCACTGAGGACTGCAAGGCCAAGGGCACCAAGATCGCCGTGCTGCTCGGCGCCACCGGCGAGAAGGAAGCCAAGAAAGCCTTCCCCGACGCCGACATCAAGAGCTACAAGGGCGGCGGTCCGCTGCTGCTCGACGCCGTCAACAACGGCCAGGCCGATTGCGGCGTCAACGACGTCTCGGCGGTCAAGGGCCAGTCGACCGCCTATCCGGCCGGCAGCTTCACCATCATGCCGGACCTGTTGTCGAAGGAGCCGCTTGCCTTCGCCACCCGCTATGACGAGCCGGACCTGCTGGTCTGGATGAACCTGTTCCTCAACCAGGTCACCATCGACGGACGCCTGCAGAAGAACCTCGACTACTGGGTCAATTCCGACGCCTGGAAGAAAGACCACTGAGGAATTGAATTAGCGAGTAGCGAATAGGGAGTAGCGAATAGGGAATGGCCGTTCCGGCCATGCTTTGCTGCTCCCTAATTCTCTACTCGCTATTCGGTATTCGCTACTCGCCCTTCCTGCACTCTGGGGATTGCACCCAACGATGCTCGAAAATTTCAGTTTCCGCACCATTGTCGAATATCTGCCGCTGTTCGGGCAGGGCCTGATCACGACCGTCTGGCTGTCGGCGCTGTCCTTTGTCGGCGCACTGATCGTCGGCATCGTGCTGTGCGCCATGAACCTGCAGCGCGGCTGGCTGTTTCGCGTGCCGGCCAAGGCCTATATCGACGCCGTACGCGCCACACCCTTGCTGGCGCAGCTCTATTTCCTCTATTTCGGCCTGCCCCGGCTCGGCTTCGTCCTGCCTGAGCTGGTCGTCGGCATTCTCGCGCTGTCGCTCAACAGCGGCGCCTATATCGCTGAAATCATTCGCGCCGGCATCCTGTCGATCCCACGTGGCCAGGTCGAGGCCAGCGTCGCTTCGGGCATGACCTATGTCCAGCGCATGCGTCTGGTCGTCCTGCCGCAGGCCTTCAAGGTGACGATCCCGCCGCTGCTTGGCCAGGCGATCGTGCTGGTCAAGGATTCCGCCCTTCTGTCGCTGATCTCGGTTTCCGAACTGACGCGCGCCGGCCAATTGCTCGCTTCCGACCGCTTCATGCCGGCCGAAGGTTTCCTCACCATCGCCGCCTTCTACCTGCTGCTGTATTACGGACTGAAAGGACTGGCTGGCGTCTCCAGCCGCTGGCTCGGCACGGCGGGGGCGCGGACATGATCTGGCAACAACTGCAAAGCCTCGCCGGCTCTTATCCGCTGGCCCTGCGCGGCCTCGGCATGACCGTGATGCTGTCACTGATCAGCCTGGTGCTCGGCACCCTGCTTGGCTTCGGCCTCGGCATCCTGCGGACCGGCGGCAACCGGCTGATCTCGGGCTTGATCGGGGCCTGGGTCGACCTGATCCGCGGCACGCCGTTCCTGGTGCAGATCTTCCTGATCTTCTTCATCCTGCCTGAGTTCGGCATCGAACTCGATGCCTTCACCGCCGGCATCATCGCGCTGACCAACCTCGCCGCCTGCTTCATCTGCGAGATCGTCGTTGCCGGCATCCGCTCGGTGCCGACAGGTCAGGTCGAGGCGGCGCTGGCGTCCGGCCTGTCGCGGTTGCAGCGCATGCGCCAGGTGGTCCTCCCACAGGCGATGCGCATCGTGCTGCCGCCGCTGGTCGGGCAGTATGTGCTGCTGATCAAGGATTCTTCTGTCGTCTCGGCGATCGGGCTCACCGACCTCACCCGGGTTGGCTGGCTGGTGGTGCAGCGTGTGCCCAACGGCCTGCTGGTCTTCTTCCTCGTCGGCGTCGGCTATTTCATCGTCTGCTATCCGCTGATCATGCTGGCCCGCCGGCTGGAGCAGCGCATGGGCGCGGCGCATGGCGAGGTGCAGTTGTGACTTCCAACCCCAAAGGTCCAGAAAACATGACCAAAACGGGCCTTGCCAAAACCGGCATGATCGACTTTCGCGGCGTCAACAAATGGTTCGGCACGCTCAATGTGCTCAAGGATATCACGCTCAGCGTCGAGCCGCGCGAAGTGGTCGTCGTCTGCGGCCCGAGCGGCTCGGGCAAGAGCACGCTGATCCGCTGCGTTAACGGCCTGGAGGCGATCAAGGACGGCGACCTCGTCGTCGACGGCCAACGCCTGGGCGACCCCGCCACCAACATGACGCAGCTGCGCACCGAGATCGGCTTCGTCTTCCAGTCGTTCAACCTCTACCCGCATAAGACGGCACTCGAAAACGTCACGCTCGCCCCCATCCATGTCCGCAAGATCCCGCGCGCCGAGGCTGAAAAAGCAGGCCGCGAATTGCTGGCCAAGGTTGGCCTCGCCGACAAGGTCAATGCCTATCCCGCACAGCTCTCCGGCGGCCAGCAGCAGCGCGTGGCGATCGCGCGTTGCCTCGGCATGCGGCCCAAGATCATGCTGTTCGACGAGCCGACCTCGGCACTCGACCCGGAGATGATTTCCGAAGTGCTCGACGTGATGGTGGCGGTCGCCGAGGAAGGCATGACCATGATGGTGGTGACGCACGAGATGGGCTTTGCCCGCAAGGTAGCCCAGCGCGTGGTGTTCATGGACGCCGGCGCCATCGTCGAAAGCGGCACGCCGGACGAGTTCTTCTCACACCCCAAGACCGACCGCAGCCGCGCTTTTCTGAGCAAGATTCTCAGACATTGAGGCGCGGTCAGGCCGCCTCTTCCGGATTGCCGCCAATGGCGAACGCAACCCGGCCGCGGCGCCTCAGCAGCACGATGGCGAGGAAGGCGATGACGCCGCTCGCGGCGACGACCACCAGCACCCACAGGGAATTGGCGACGGACGCCCGCGCCGTCATGAAGGCGAGCGCGAACGGCGCGAAGGCAGAGGTGAACTGACGGGCAGCACTTGCCCATCCGAGCCGCGCACCATAGCCCTCGCGGCCGAAGAGTTCGAGCGGCAAGGTGCCGCCGACGATGCTGGTGAGGCCGGAACCGAGGCCGAACAGCAACACGAACACGAAGGCGCCGGGCAGCCATGGCGTGGTCAGCAGCAGTGCGCACAGCCCGGCTGTGATCAGCGATGCGGCGATGACGGCGAGGTGCGTCTGCTGCAGGCGGCCGCCAAACAGCATGTTGATCAGCCGGCTGGCGACCTGCGCCGGTCCGAACAGGGTCGAGACGAAGAGGCCTGCGGTTCCGAGCCCCAGCGCCGCCGTCAGCGGCACCATGTGGATGAGGATCGCCGACAGCACGAAGCCCTCGGTGGCGAACCCCGCCAGCATGAGCAGGAACACGGCCCGGCCACGCCACGGATCGAGCGGCGCGCCCGCTTCAGGGATCGGCTCGCGTTCTTGGCTTCTGGCCGTTGCATGGCGGCGCGACAGGCGCATCAGCCAGGCGTGGATCGGCAGGCAGAGGCCGAGATTGAGAGCGGCGAACAAGAGATAGACCTCACGCCATGTCAGATGCGCATGCAGCGCCGAAGTCAGCGGCCAGAACAGGGTCGAGGCAAACCCGGCAATGAGCGTCAGATGGGTGATGCTGCGTTGCGGCCGGGGGGCCCCGATCTGCACGATCGCCACGAAGGCGGCGCTGTAGAGGACGAAGCTGGAGGCCAGCTCCATTGCCAGCAATGCCAGGACGAAGGTCACGCGGCCGGGCGCGACGGCGCACAGCGCCAGCGCCAGCGCTGCCGCGACCGAGCCGACGGTCATGATGCGCCCGGCGCCGAAGCGGTCGGCCCACCGCCCGGCCGTCGGCGCGAACAAGCTGCCGGCAAACAGCGAGGTCGACAGCGCGCCGAACACCCAGCCTTCCGTCAGGCCGAACTCCCTGGCCATTGCCGGCGCCAGGATCGAGAAGCTGTAGAAGAGCGTGCCGTAGCCGACGATCTGGGTCAGCCCGAGCGCCCAGATCGCCTTGCGCAGGACAGACCCGTCAGGCATCGACGCCGGCCGCCATCGTCTCTCGCGCCTCGGCGCTGGCCGGCGCGGTTCCGCAGCCGCAGCCCGATGCGCCCTTTGCCTTGGCATGCGCATCCTCGACACAGCAGGCATCGACATTGGCGGGCGCAGGCCCGCCGCAGCAGCCGGCGCTTTCCGATGCCGTCACGACCCCGACGGCGCTGCACACGCCGGTCTCCGGCAGCACCAGCCGCACCTCGCGGGCCGCGACATGGTCTCCGGCAATGTCGGCGACCACCGAGCGGACCTGCTCGTAGCCGGTCGCCATCAGGAAGGTCGGGGCGCGGCCGTAGGATTTCGAGCCAACGATGGTGAAGCCGGGTTCTGGGTGGGCGAGTTCCCGTATGCCATGCGCGGGAACCGTACCGCAGGAGTGGAAATTCGGATCGATCAACGGCGCCAGCGCCGGCGGCGCTTCGACGGCGGGATCGAGCGCGATGCGGATTTCGCTCAGGAACGACAAATCAGGCCGGAAGCCCGTGGTGACGACGATGCGGTCGACGGCCAGGCTGAACGGCTTGCCGGCCAGGCTGGCATCGATGACGAGCCCTTCGCCTTGCGTCTCGATGCGGTTGACGGCGAAAGGCGCCAGCATGTTCAGCCTGCCATCCGTCATCGCCTGCCTGGCGGCCAGCCCAAGCGCGCCGCGTTCAGGCAACTGGTCGTTCAGCCCGCCGCCGAGCAGCCTGTCGACGCTGGCGTGGCGCAGCGCCCAGAAGATCTCGGTGCCTGGTGCCGCGTCCTGCAGCTCCATCAGCGCCAGGGCGACGTTGATGGCCGAGTGCCCGCCGCCGATGACCAGGACGCGCTTGCCCGCATAGTCTTCTCTCGCCTTGCCGACCACGTCGGGAATGCCATAGGCGATGCGCGCCGACGCCGCGCCTTCGCCGGGAACCGGCAGCCCGTCGACGCCGATCGGGTTTGGCCGCCACCATGTTCCGGACGCGTCGATGACGGCGCGCGCGAGAACGCGGTGCTCGCCGCCGCCATCGCGATAGCGAATGACGAAAGGCGCGTCGTTGCGGCCCTCATTGGCGACCTTGTCATGTCCCTGACGGGTGATCGCGGTGACCTCGGCGCCAAGCTTCAAATTGGTGGCGATCACGGGAAGTCGGCCAAGCGGCGCCAGATAATCGCGCACGATCTCGCCGCCCGTCGGCAGGCCTCGCATATCAGGCGCCGTCCAGCCGGAGCGGTCGAGCAGCGCCCGCGCCGCCGCATCGATGTTGTATTCCCACGGCGAAAACACCCGCACATGGCCCCATTCGAGCAGTGCCGCACCCACGCTTTCGCCGCGCTCCAGGATCAGCGGGCGGACACCGCGCTCGACCAGATGCGCCGCGGCGGCGAGGCCAACCGGGCCGGCGCCGACCACCGCCACGGGAAGATTTGCCATCATGTCCATAGGTTCGATCCTTCCGGTATCTTCGAATTATAAGCGCAAAAAAATCAGGCCAGTGCTTTGCCGGCGGCGGGTGCACAAGCGGCGTCGGCGCAGCACTCGTCGGCGAGGTAGCCGATCAGCGCATTCATGCCGGGATAGTTGGCGCGGCAGATCAGCGTCGTCGCTTGCCGCTCCTGCGTCACCAGGCCGGTGTCGACCAGCCGCTTGAGGTGATGCGACAGCGTCGAGGACGGAATGTCGAGCTTGCCCTGGACATTGCCGACGGCAAGCCCGTCATCGCCGGCGCGCACCAGGATACGATAGAGCTGAAGCCGCGTCGGATTGCCGAGCGCTTCGAGCTGGGAGGCTGCTTTTTCGAGTTTCATGGAAATAAGCTATACGGCACTTTTCGCATCGTCAATCCCAATTTCGAAAAATATGGAAATACGAAATCCAGGCACGCCAAGGCATATACTCCACATAAAATGCCTCGATAAGCATATTTCCCGTCAGGCAAGGTGCCTCAGATCGACCGCTGGTTGACCCGCTTGGCGACCTCTTCCGCACTCTCGACCCGCTCGGAATAGCGGTCCGTCAGGTAGTTGGAGCGGTCGCGCAGGAGCAGGGTGAACTTCATCAGCTCCTCCATCACGTCGACGATCCGGTTGTAATACGATGACGGCTTCATGCGGCCGGCTTCGTCGAACTCGGCGAAAGCCTTGGCGACCGACGATTGGTTGGGGATGGTGACCATTCGCATCCACCGGCCAAGGATGCGGAGTTGGTTGACGGCGTTGAAACTCTGGGAGCCGCCGGAGACCTGCATGACGGCGAGCGTCCTGCCCTGCGTCGGTCGTACTCCGCCCATCGACAGCGGCAGCCAGTCAATCTGCGCCTTCATCACCCCCGTCATGGAACCGTGCCGTTCCGGAGAGCACCAGACCTGGGCCTCCGACCAGATGGACAGGTCCCGCAATTCCCTGACCTTGGGATGGTCGGCGGACGTCGAATCCGGCAGCGGCAGGCCCGAAGGATTGAAGATGCGAACCTCGGCGCCGAGGCGGCGAAGGATCCGCGCGGCCTCCTCAGTGACGAGGCGGGAATAGGAGCGTTCCCGCAGCGATCCGTAGAGCATCAGCACGCGGGGCTTGTGAATGGACCTGGGCGTGTCCAGCAGAACCTGCATATCGATCGGTCGAAACTGCTCTTCATCGACGTTCGGCAGCGCGTTGTCGGCGACGTGGTTCTGCTCAGGCAATGCGCTTGCCCTTGGTGTCGACGACGACTTCGCCATCCTCTTTAACGAACGGCCCGATATTGGGGTTGGGCAGGATGTCGAGAACCGCTTCCGAAGGCCGGGCGAGAACGACGCCGAGACGCGTGACCACGATCGGCCGATTGATCAGGATCGGATGCGCCATCATGAAATCCAGAATTTCATCGTCGGTCCATTTGGGATTGCCGAGATCGAGTTCGGCGTAAGGCGTGCCCTTCTCGCGCAGCAGATCGCGCGGTTTCTTTCCCATCGCGGCAATCAGTTCGATGAGCTTTTCGCGTGATGGCGGGTTCTTCAGATACTCGATCACCTCCGGCTCTTCGCCGGACTGGCGGATCATGGCCAGCGTGTTGCGCGAGGTGCCGCAATCGGGGTTGTGGTAGATGGTGACGGTCATTCGGCAACCTTCATCTGTCTGATTGGTTTCGCTTCGGCAAGCAGCCAGCCCGCCAGGGCCATGGCCAGCAGGGCCCCCAGTAATTCGGCGGCAATGAAGCCCGGCAGGTCGACCGGGCGGATGCCAGAAAACGTATCGGAAAAGGCGCGGGCGATCGCGACAGCCGGGTTGGCGAAGGAGGTCGAGGCGGTGAACCAGTAGGCGGCAGTGATATAAAGCCCGACGAGCCACGGGATGGCGTCGGAGCGGAAGCGCAGGCCTGCCAGGATGGTGAACACAAGGCCGAAGGCGGCGACTGCCTCCGCGAGCCATTGCCCGGTTCCGGTCCGCACCGTCGCTGAGGCCTGCAGGATCGGCAGTTCGAACATGGCGTGGGCCAGAAACGTCCCGGCGATGCCGCCCGCGACCTGGGCGACGACATAGGCGAGCGCCGCGTTCGCCTCGATCTCGCGGCGGAGCGCGAATACCAGCGTGACGACGGGATTAAAGTGCGCCCCCGAGATCGGTCCCAGTATCGTGATCAGCACGACGAGGATCGCCCCGGTCGGCAGCGTGTTGCCGAGCAGTGAAACGGCGACGTCGTGTGTCAGCCGGGCGGCCATGATGCCGGAGCCGACCACGGTCGCGACCAGCAGCGCGGTTCCCAAGGCTTCCGCTACGATGCGGCGTGGCAGGTCGTTCGCCACGAGCTTCAGCCGGCCTTCGGCAGGTTGCGGCCGATTTCATCCAGCCGTTTCTGCAGCGCAAGCTTGTCGACCATGCTCATCGGCAGGCTGATGAAGATCGAAATCCGGTTGTTGAGCATCCGATAGGCTTCGGCAAAGGCCAGATGTTTTTCGGCATCGGTGCCCTCCGCGTCAGCCGGATCAGGCACGCCCCAATGTGCGGTCATCGGCTGCCCGGGCCAGACGGGGCACGATTCATTGGCAGCATTGTCGCAGACCGTGAAAACGAAATTCATCTCCGGCGCACCGGGAACCGCGAATTCTTCCCAGTCCTTCGAACGGGCAAAGGACGTGTCGTAATTGAGGTTCTTCAGAAGCTGGAGCGTGTAGGGATGCACCGCCCCTTTGGGATGCGATCCGGCCGAATAGGCCTTGAACTTGCCGGCGCCAATACGATTGAGAATCGCCTCTGCGATGATCGACCTCGCCGAATTGCCGGTGCAGAGGAAAAGAACGTTGTACGGTTCGCTCATGGTGCATGCCTCCCTTCTAGCATTTGCAGGTTACCGCCTGGATCACGGGCTGGCAGAGCTCCGGCGCGCCATTGCAGCAATCTTCCATCAGATAGGCCAGCAGGTCGCGAAAGCCGGTCATGTCGGCGACGTAGCGCACGGTCCGGCCGTCGCGTTCGGGGCGGATCAGCCCGGCATGGGCGAGCACCTTCAGATGCGCCGACATGGTGTTCTGGACCGTGTCCAGCCTCGTCGCGATCTCGCCCGCCGGAATGCCTTCCGGTCCGGCGCGCACGAGCAGCCGGAAAACATCCAGCCGCGTCTCCTGGCCAAGGGCCGCCAGCGCGTTCAAACTATCTGTCTTATCCATATATCCAAATCCTTGGATTTATGGATATCGGTTTCCCCGCGATCTGTAAAGCGTGTCCGCTCGCCATCAGGTGACGGCCAGCACCTTTCCCGTATCGTGCTGACGCACGAAATCGACGCTGGCGCCATCCCAGTGGTAGCTGTAGTGGCGGCCCTGGACGGGAATGGTGATCGCGTCGGGCCAGAAGATGCCGATGCAGCCGCCGCCCGGCATGCGCACGCTGTTCCACACCAGCCCGTCGCTGCCTTCGGCCCGCAACGCCCGCCCTTCCGCCTGCGAGGCGGTGTAGTCGTCCGGGTCGAGCACGCCGGGCACGGCGTTCACGTCATCGAGGTCGCGGTCGACGCTGCCGATCAGCACGCGGAAATCCGCCGTCCAGCCCGGCCCCTCGTTGGTGGCGCGCATGAATTTCTGATGATGGTGGATGGTCTCGGCCAGCGCCACCTCCTCGCTGTCGCCGGCATAGTAGATCCCGTAGCTGCCATCCGAGAAGCGGCCTGGCCTGAGCGTCGAGCAATGCACGAAGGGCGCCATCACGAAGCTGGCGCCGGGACCCGAGACCCGCCTTGCGGCCGACACCTTGCCGAGGTCGCCGATCTCGAACCTTATGCGCGGGTTCGTCTTCGCCTCGACGGCGGCCAGCGCCTCCCAGTCGCGCGGGTCGGCAATGTCCTCGAAGAGGTCGATGGGCGGATGGATGGAGCGGATGATACGGAAGGTCTGGTGCCAGTCGACGCGGCGACGGACCGCAAGCCCACTCACCATGCACCACGCTCCGCATCAAGCCATTCGCGCATCGCCGAGAGATCGGAGATTTCGCCGCGCAGCATCAGGTCGAGGGCCGACTGGCCGCCAAAGGTGGCATTGGGCTTGCGGATCCAGGCGTAGCCGCGTGCCGGCTCCGTGAACAGATAGCGCAGGCCCTTATGGATGCCCATCAGGTGCGCCATGCGGGTGCGCAGGTCGCGGTCGATCCTGCCGATGCCGCCTTCCTTCCAACGTGCCCAGGTCCGCGCCGATATGCCGCCGAGCAGGATACAGGCCTCGACGTCGCTAAGATTCCAGGCCTTGAACAGGTTGACCGTGGTGCGCGCCAGCGCGCCCGCTTCTTCATCCGAGATAGCGGCTCCGAACGTGGCCGGCGTGGTGACTATGGATTGAAGCTGCATTTTGTTGCCTCGCTATTGGCAGATATATAGCATGCATTTGCCAATTGGCAAGGAGATCAGCAAGGCAGGGCCAATCGCTTTCAGGCCAATGACGGCTTCCGTCTTGTGAAGGCCACCAATCGCCAAAGTCGGCGCCGCCCCTCATCCGCCTGCCGGCACCTTCTCCCCGTATAGTGACAGGGAGAAGGGAGCTGGCCGCATCGCTGGCGCCTATTCTGCAACATTGGAGATTGGCGAAACCGTCCATGACGGCGTCTTTCTCCCCGTCACTATACGGGGAGAAATGCCCGGCAGGGCAATGAGAGGCGGCGCTGACCTCGGCGATACCGGACGGACAGCGCGCCACATATCGTGGCGCGCCCTGACCAATTTTACTCCGCCGCCTCATACCCCGCGATGCCCTTGATCTCCAAAAAATCCTCGAGCCCGTATTCGGCATATTCGCGGCCATTGCCCGACTGCTTGTAGCCGCCGAACGGCAGGCCGGCGTCCCACTGGGGATAATTGATGTAGACATTGCCGGTGCGCATGCGCGCCGCCACTTCGCGCGCCTTGTTCATGTCCTTGGCCTGGATGTAGGAGGCGAGGCCATAGACGGTGTCGTTGGCGGTCTCGACCACCTCGTCGACGCTGTCGTAGGGCATGATCGCCAGCACCGGCCCAAAGATCTCCTCGCGCGCGATGCGCATGTCGTGGGTGACATCGGCGAACACCGTCGGCCTGACGTAATAGCCGCGGTTGAGTTCGGCCGGACGGCCGGGGCCGCCGGCGACCAGAGTCGCACCTTCATCGATGCCGGCCTGGATCAGGTCCTGGATCTTGTCGAACTGGATCTGGCTGACGACCGGGCCAAGCTTGGTGCCGGCGGCGTCGGCGGGGCCGACGGTGAACTTTTCCGCAGCCGCTTTGGCATAGCCGGCTGCCTCGTCATGGCGGTCGCGCGGCACGAACATGCGCGTCGGCGCGTTGCAGGACTGGCCGCTGTTGCTGAAGCAGCCGGCGACGCCCTTGCTGACGGCGCTTGCGAGGTCGACATCCCCGAACAGGATGTTGGCCGACTTGCCGCCAAGCTCCTGATGCACGCGCTTGACCGTGTCGGCGGCGGCCTTGGCCACCAGGATGCCGGCGCGGGTCGAGCCGGTGAACGACATCATGTCGATGTCGGGATGACTGGACAGCGCCTGGCCGACGCCCGGTCCGTCGCCATTGACGAGGTTGAAGACGCCCTTCGGCACGCCGGCCTCGTCGAGGATTTCGGCGAAGATGATGGCGTCGAGCGGCGCGATCTCGGAGGGCTTCAGCACCATGGTGCAGCCGGCAGCAAGCGCCGGGCCGACCTTGCAGGTGATCTGGTTGAGCGGCCAGTTCCACGGCGTGATCAGCCCGACGACGCCGATCGGCTCCTTGACCACCAGATGGTTGCCCTTGACGTGGCGGAATTCGAAACTCTTCAGCACGTCGGCCATCTTCTGCAGATGCGCAAGACCGATGCCGACCTGGCTGTCCAACGCCATCTGGCGCGGCGCGCCCATCTCGCGTGACACAGCGACGGCAAGATCGCCACTGCGCTTCTTGTAGACCGCGATGATGCGGTTCAACAGGTTGAGCCGCTCGCCAACCTCGGTGAAACCAAAGCTGTCGAAGGCGTGCCTGGCGGCGGCGACCGCCTTGTCGACATCGGCCTTGGAGCCGAGCGAAATCTGCGCGAAGGCATCCTCATTCGAGGGATCGATGACGTCGAATGTGTTGGGCACAACAGGATCGACCCACGCGCCATCGATATAGAACTGCAGATTGTGTGACATGGTTTTCTCCTTGGCCGCATCGTCGCGCCGGGCCGTCATATCTGACTGGAGATAACGATGCACAAACGCCGCTGTCAAACGCAACCCCCGAAGTGGTTGAGCCAGTGCGGCAGTGATTGAGCCAGAGCGTTCGGGTCAGCAACCGGCTTGGTGAGGATGGACTACAGCAAGATATGCCCGGCCTCGACCAGAAATCGCCTCGCCGCAGCCTGATCCGTCGCTTTCACCAACAGATGGTCGCCATCGAAAGTGGACACCACGAAGATGCCCAGCCCGTTTTCCGACAACGGCCTGATGACCGACAGCACGATACCGGTTTCGTCGAAGGCAAACGGCCCCTGGAGCTTGAAGGCCACCCAGTCACCGTCCTGCCTGACACTATCCGGCACACGATCCTGCAGGCAAACGATCGAAAGCTCGTCGTCAGTCCTTGTGATGCTGACGAAGCCTGGCCCGTCCGCCCAACCGGGGATGGTCTCCCCCGCCGCCAGCCGGGCAACCGCGTGAAACCCTGGGAGTTGTTTGAGCCTGACGCAGATGGCCATTGTCGAACCCCTCCCTCAGATCGCCGGTGATCCCGCCAGCTTCTTGCTCATGTGGACCGTCATACCGTTCATGAAAGGCTCTTCCCTATCGATGACATAGCCATACCTTTTGTACAGCGACACATTCGCCTCGAAGGCGCCATTGGTCAGCAGGCGAAGCTCGAGGCGGCCCGCTTCGACCGCCTTGCGCTCGGCCAGTTCCAGCAACAGCCGGCCGATCCCCCTGCCCTGCGCATCCGGTGCCACACAGACATTCTCGATCCACAGGTGACCGTCAGCCAGCACGGTTTCGATCATCCCGACGATCCGATCATCCTCGACGGCGAGATCGAACGGATGCTCGGCAACGGCCTTGTCGTAGTCGGTGCGCATCGGCAGCGGCTCGCGGCCGATCACCGGCACCCATTTGACATAGGCGGCACGAACGATATCCCGGATCGCGGCGGCGTCAGCAGGCACGGCCGGCCGAAGCCGGATGGAAGAATTGTTGGTCATCAAAGTGCTCCAGACATGAAAAACCCCGCCGGCGGTGTCGCGGGCGGGGCTGGAAACGAACGAACCGGGTCTATCCTGCCGATCTTTGTCGTCGCGCAATCAGTCTGCCGCTCCGCATTGTGCAGGGGCGACGTCGCTTGGTGTTGGTGGGCGCGAGGAAGAACATGGCGCCAAGCTGGAACAGGAAGCGCGGCGCGTCAAGACACCTACAACGGCTTCAGTATTCCTGCGCCGTCGGTCTGAACAGGATTTCGTTGATGTCGACCTCCTCGGGCTGGCTCATGGCGAACACCACCGTCCTGGCGAAGGAATCGGCCGGAATGGCCACCCGGTCGTAGAGTGCGCGTACGCCCTCGGCGACATCGGCCTCGGTGACGCTGCCGGGCAGTTCGGTCGCCACGGCACCGGGCGAGATGATGGTGGTGCGGACGTTGTAGGGTTTCACTTCCTGGCGCAGACCTTCCGAGATGATGCGCACCGCGTGCTTGGTCGCGGCATAGACCGCTCCGCCCGGCCCGACCTTGTGGCCGGCGACCGACGACACGTTGATGATGTGGCCGCTTTTCTGCGTCTTCATGTGCGGCAGTGCCGCGGCAATGCCGTAGAGCACGCCCTTGATGTTGACGTCGATCATGCGGTCCCAGTCCTCGACCTTGCCGCGCTCCAGCGGGGAATGCGGCATCAGGCCGGCATTGTTGATCATGACGTCGACGCGGCCGTGCGTCTCGACCGCATGGTCGACCAGATGCCGGACCTGGCCGACATCGGTAACGTCGGTCTGAAGGATGGCGCCCTCGCCAAGTGAAAGCGCGCCGGCCAGCGCCTGCAACCGGTCAAGGCGGCGCGCCCCCAGGACCAGTTTCGCACCCTCCCTGGCCAGAAGCCGTGCGGCGGCTTCGCCCAGCCCGCTGCTGGCGCCAGTGATGACGACGACTTTGTCCCTGATGTTCTCGGCCATGATTCTTTTCCTTTTCTGATCTTTGGCTTCGCTGCCCCCGGCAGCCTGGGCGGTCGCGTTGGCGGCTCAGCCGGGCAATTCGACCCGACCGAGCCAGCCGGTGACCTCTTCAAGCGTCTGGCGTTCCTGGTCGCACTGCTTGGAAAAACCCTCGATGAGCCGAGCCCCTGGTGCATGATCTGCGAGGACTTTCAGGCTCTGCCCTGTTCCGTAGCCGCCATGGGTGATGAACGGCACCAAGGTCTTGCCGGACAGATCGTGTTTCGACAGGAAGGAGCGGATCACCGAAGGCGCGGTCATGCCCCAGATCGGAAATCCGAGGAACACCGTCTCGTAGGATTCGATATCAGGCACCGTGGCGGCCAGCGCCGGTTCGAAACCGGACTCCCGCTGCTGCTCCGCCACCGCAACCTGCTGCTTGTAGTCTTCCGGGTAGGGATCGACGGTCGCGATCTCGAAAATATCCGCTCGCAGAGTCCTGCTGATCTGGCGCGCGATGACCCGCGTGTTGCCGGTGCGGGTGTAGTAGGCCACCAGCACTTTGGCGCCGCCCGTTCGCCGCGCGCTCGACGCACTGGCGGGCCGGCTCGATCCGGGACTCAATCCGGCGCCCAGAGGCAGTGCAAGCATGGTCATCAGCGCACCTCGTCTTGAGACTGGTTGGCTCATCACGCTCTCCCAGGTGGCTAACGATCGATCCTTGCTTCCTGTTGCGGAGAATAGCGCGCTCCCTTCACCGCGATCGCCGAGACCGCATTCTCGATGTTGGCAAGATCGTCCGCCGTCAGCGCGATGGTGGCCGACGCGATGTTCTCTTCGAGGCGATTGAGCTTGGTGGTGCCGGGGATCGGAACGATCCAGGGCTTCTGCGCCAGCAGCCAGGCGAGAGCGACCTGTGCTGATGTCGCCTTCTTCTCGGCAGCGATCACGCCGATCGCGTCGACCAGCGCCTGGTTCGCCTTGCGGGCGTCTTCCGCAAAACGCGGCACGGTGTTGCGGAAGTCGCTGCTGTCGAACGTCGTGCTGGCATCGATGGCGCCGGTGAGGAACCCCTTGCCCAGCGGGCTGAAGGGCACGAAGCCGATCCCCAGTTCTTCAAGCACCGGCAGGATCGCCTCTTCCGGTTCACGCCACCAGAGCGAATATTCGCTCTGGACCGCGGCGACCGGCTGTACCGCATGCGCGCGCCGGATCGTGCGTACGCCCGCCTCGGAGAGACCGAAATGCTTCACCTTGCCTTGGCTGATCAAGTCCTTCACAGCGCCCGCCACCTCTCGATCGGCACGACCGGATCGACGCGGTGCTGGTATAGGAGGTCTATGTGGTCGGTCCTCAGCCGCCTGAGCGAGGCCTCGACGACGTCACGAATATGCTGCGGCCGGCTGTCCATGCCATCATGTCCGGCTGTCCCGGCGATGTCGATGCCGAATTTGGTGGCGATCACCACCTGGTCGCGGATCGGCTGCAGCGCCTCGCCGACGACCTCCTCGTTCGTGAACGGTCCATAGACCTCCGCGGTGTCGAAGAAGGTGATGCCACGGTCGAACGCCGCCCTGATCAGGTGGACTGCATCCGCCGTCTCCATCGGCTGCCCGTATGACTGGCTCATTCCCATGCAGCCGAGCCCGATGGCCGAAACGTCGAGACCGCTGTTTCCAAGTGTGCGCATCTGCATTGTCGTTATCCCTTCTTCTCGGCGTCGGCTTGTTCGAAGACCTTGCGGGCAATGCCGATCGCAGTGCTTGCAACGGGCCATCCGGCGTAGAAGGCGAGATGTGTAATGGTTTCGATGAGTTCGTCGCGGGTGACGCCATTGTCGAGCGCGCGCTTCATGTGAAAAGGCATTTCATTGATCCGGTAGCCCGAAATCAGGCTGGTAACGGTGACAAGGCTGCGGTCCCGCGGCGACAGGCCGGGGCGCTCCCAAACGTCGCCGAACAACACCTCGTCGGTGTATCTGCCAAGCGCGGGAGCGATATCGGAGAATGGGCTTTTCAGCCTTGGAACATCTGTCATGGTGGTCTCCTTCGAAGAGTTCGGGCGTTGAACTCGGCGCCACGCGCCGATACTTGGTCAAACCCCGTATTGTTCGTCGCTGACATGCTCCAGCCAGTCGACGACCTTGCCGTCGAGCGCTTCGGCGATAGCGATGTGGCTCATCGCGGTGGTCGGCGCGGCGCCATGCCAATGCTTCTCTCCGGGCGCGAACCAGACGATGTCGCCGGGCAGGATCGGTTCGATCGGGCCGCCCTCGCGCTGCACCAGGCCGGCGCCCGAGAGGACGATCAGCGTCTGGCCAAGCGGATGCGTGTGCCAGGCGGTGCGCGCACCGGGCTCGAAAGTCACGGTGGCGCCGCCGACGCGGGCGGGCTCGCTGCCCTTGAACGGCGCGTCGATGCGCACCGCGCCGGTGAAATAATCGGCCGATCCCCTGGCCGAGGCTTGAGAGCCGTTTCGCGTGATGTCCATGGTTTTGTCCCTTCCTGGCAACAGGCGTGACACGACCGCCGGTCTTCAGAGGCTGCCGGTAGAGGCGCCCGGTGTGATGACGCCTATCTAGGGTCTGCGATTGGTGCCGATTAGGTGCTATATCCAGCATGATCTTATGAAAGGGGCTCATGAATGCCGCGAGACAATCTGAATGAGCTAACCGCATTCCTCGCCGTCGCGCGCGAGGAAAGCTTCACCAGGGCGGCGGCCAAGCTCGGGGTTTCCCAATCGGCGCTCAGCCATACGGTGCGGGCGCTGGAGGAGCGGCTGGGCGTGCGGCTCCTGACCCGCACCACGCGCAGCGTGTCGCCCACCGAGGCCGGCGAGCGGCTGGCTCGCACCGTGGGGCCGCGGCTCGATGAGATCGAAGCCGAGATCGCGGCACTCAGCGCCTTGCGCGAAAAACCCGCCGGCACCATCCGCATCACCGCCGGTGAGCATGCCGCCGATGCGATCCTGTGGCCTGCCCTGGCGAAATTCCTGCCCGACTATCCCGACATCAAAGTCGAGATCATCGTCGACTACAGCCTGACCGACATCGTTGCCGAGCGCTTCGACGCCGGCGTGCGGCTGGGCGAACAGGTGGCGCGCGACATGATCGCGGTGCGCATCGGCCCCGACATGCGCATGGCGGTGGTCGGATCGCCGGCCTATTTCGCCAAATGGCCGAAACCGCGCACGCCACAGGACCTGACCACCCACAATTGCATCAATCTGCGGCTGCCCACCTATGGCGGGCTCTACGCCTGGGAGTTCGAGAAGGCCGGGCGCGAGCTGAAGGTGCGGGTCGAGGGCCAATTGGTGTTCAATACGGCCGCGCTGCGCATGAACGCGGTGCTCGCCGGCCTCGGCGTTGCCTATCTGCCGGAGGAACAGGTGACGGCTCTACTGGCCGACGGCCGACTGGTGCGGGTGCTCGCCGACTGGTGCGCGCCTTTCCCCGGGTACCACCTCTATTACCCCAGCCGCCGGCAAGCGACGCCGGCCTTCTCGCTGCTGGTCGACGCGCTACGCTACCGAGGCTAGAACAGGAAACCGGGTTTCCGGAGGAGACATGCTCAAAACGAGCAGATAGAGCCCCATCCCGATTCGGGAACAGGCTCTCCATCTGGACTGTGCCCGCCGTCGTTCTATCTTCCGGATCGAGCAGATCTGACGAAATCCGGAGCTATCGCCGTGACCGTGACCGACCTTTATCGAGGCTACATCGCCTGCCTCAACAATCAGGACTGGCAGAAGCTGAGTCGCTTCGTTCATGACGAGGTGCACTACAATGGCGACCGCGTCGGGCTGTCGGGATATCAAGAAATGCTGGAGCGCGATTTTCGGGAGATCCCAGACCTCTATTTCGACATCCAACTGCTGATCGCCGAACCGCCGTTCATAGCCAGCCGGCTCCAGTTCAACTGCACGCCGAAGGGAACCTTCTTCGGCCTGCCCATCAACGGCAGGAAGGTGTCCTTCAGCGAGAACGTCTTCTATGAATTCCTCGACGACAGGATCAGGAACGTCTGGTCGGTGATCGACAAGGCGGCCATCGAAGCGCAGCTTTAATTCAGGCCGGCCAGAAGATGACGCCGATCGTTCGTAAAAATCGATCATTATGACGAAAATAATTCGTTGGAAAGATTATTTGAGGAATGGCATTCCTCCGGCACACCCGTCTGGAGCATTGCTTTGTCTACGTTTCCCACTTCGCGAACGATATTCCGAAAAGCGCTTTTCCTGCCGATCTGACACGAGGGCGGAAATCCCTCAACTGGAATGGCATCGTGCCCGGCATCGTCCTTGTCACGATGATTACTGCCGTCGCCTTCTCGGCCCGCAATGTTTCGGGCTTCGCGCTGTTCAGCCCGATGATCCTCGCCGTCGTCGCCGGCATGATCTACTCCAACGTGCTGGGCACACCGGTGCACGCCAAGGCCGGCATCGCATTCTCGCAAAAGCGCCTGCTGCGCTTCGCCATTGTTCTGCTCGGCTTCCAGCTGACGCTCGGCCAAGTCGTCTCGATCGGCGCCGGCGGCGTCGGCATTGTCGCGGCGACGCTTGGCGCCACCTTCGTTTTCACCACCACGCTCGGTCGGCTGATCGGCGTCGACGCCAAGCTGGCGCAGCTGATCGCCGCCGGCACCTCGATCTGCGGCGCCTCGGCCATCGTCGCCACCAACATCGTCACCGATGCGCGCGACGAGGACGTCACCTACGCCGTCGCCTCGATCACCTTGTTCGGCACCGTCGCCATGCTCGGCTTCCCGCTCATGGTGCCCCTGCTCGGCCTCGACCAGCACGCTTTCGGCCTGTGGGCCGGCGCCTCGATCCATGAAGTGGCGCAAGTCATCGGCGCTGGCTTCCAGAACGGCACCCAGTCCGGCGAGATCGCTACCGTCGCCAAGCTGACCAGCGTCGCCATGCTGGCGCCGATGGTCGTCGCGCTCGGCCTGATGGCGCGCCGCAGGAGCAGCAGTGAGGTAGCGGCGCGGCCGCCCATGCCGTGGTTCGTCGCCGCCTTTGTCGCCATCGTGGCGCTGAACAGCCTCGTCACGGTGCCAGCCGAGGTGAAGTCGGCAATGGCGCTCGCCACCACCATCATGCTGACCATGGGGCTGGCCGCCATGGGCCTGCAGGCCGACATCTCGCAGCTGCGCTCGCGCGGCCTGCGCCCGCTGGCGCTCGCCTTCTCGGCCTTCCTGTTCATCGGCTGCTTCAGCCTGATGCTGGTGAAATTCACCTAGTCTAAACCGGGCCTCAGTCCTCGAACGAACTCGACGCGGCATAGATCGCCGCCAGCGTCTCGATGCCGGCCTGGTCGGCCTTGTCGAAGCGGCCGGGCAGCGGGCTGTCGAGATCGAGCACGCCGAAGACGCCTTCATCGTCCTCGAGCAGCACCACCAGTTCCGAGCGCGAGTCCGCATCGCAGGCGATGTGGCCGGGAAAATCATGCACGTCCTTGATCAGCATCGAGGTGCCGAGTTCGACCGCCGTTCCGCACACGCCCTTGCCGACGGCGATGCGCACGCAGGCCGGCTTGCCCTGGAACGGCCCGAGCACCATTTCCTCGTCCGATTGCAGGAAATAGAACCCGGCCCAGTTGAGGTCCGGCACCATCTGGAAGATGAGTGCTGCGGTGTTGGCGGCGTTGGCGATCGAATCGCGCTCGCCGTCGAGCAGCGCCTTAAGCTGAGTGGCGAGGTCGCGGTAGAACGCGGCCTTGTCTGAGGTGTCGATGGCCTTGGCCGCAAACATGAACGTGTCTCCGTATAGGGGATGGCGGTTCGTCCGATCGCTTGCCAAAGTCCGGCGAGCTCCGCAACCAGACGGCCGCCTGGACAGTCTAGCGTGGATTGCGTCCCCTCCGAAAGCCGCAAGATCAGGATTGCCTCCCGGCGCTGAGCCGGTCGGCAAGGCAGCTATGCGTAAACTTTGCGATGGATCATCTTGAGAATCATGACGGCCCCGATCGGGGGCCGCCATTCACATCTCAAACAGGTCGAACAAGTCCTGGGTTTTAGTAGCCGCCCATGCCGCCACCGCCGCCACCCGCAGGCGCGGCATCCTTGGCCGGGATGTCGGTGATCATCGCTTCGGCGGTGATCAGGAGGGCTGCGATCGAACCGGCATCCTGCAGTGCGGTGCGCACCACTTTCGCCGGATCCACGATGCCTGCCTTGATCATGTCGACATAGACCTCGTTCTGGGCGTCAAAACCCTGATTGTGGTCCTTGCTGTCGGTGAGCTTGCCGACGACGATGGAGCCCTCGACGCCGGAATTCTCGGCGATCTGGCGGATCGGCGCTTCAAGCGCCCTAAGCACGATCGTGATACCGGCCGTGACATCGGCATTGGCGCCGGTCAGGCCGCCAAGCACCGAGCGGGCACGCAGCAGAGCCACGCCGCCGCCGGGCACGATGCCTTCTTCAACCGCCGCGCGGGTGGCGTTCAGCGCATCGTCGATGCGGTCCTTCTTTTCCTTGACTTCCGACTCGGTGACGCCGCCGACGCGGATGACGGCAACGCCGCCGGCGAGCTTGGCCAGTCGCTCCTGCAGCTTCTCCTTGTCGTAGTCGGAGGTCGTCTCTTCGATCTGGCCCTTGATCTGGGCGACACGCGCCTGGATCGTCGCCTTGGTGCCGGCACCGTCGATGATCGTGGTGGTGTCTTTCTCGATCAGCACACGCTTGGCGCGGCCGAGCATCTCGATGGTGACGTTTTCAAGCTTGATGCCGAGGTCCTCGGAGATCATCTGGCCTGATGTCAGCACGGCGATGTCTTCCAGCATCGCCTTGCGGCGATCGCCGAAGCCCGGCGCCTTGACGGCCGCGACCTTGAGGCCGCCGCGCAGCTTGTTGACGACCAGCGTCGCCAGAGCCTCGCCCTCGACGTCCTCGGAGATGATCAGCAGCGGCCTGCCGCTCTGCACCACCGCTTCGAGGATCGGCAGCATCGCCTGCAGATTGCCGAGCTTCTTCTCGTGGATGAGGATGTAGGGCTCTTCCAGCTCGACGCGCATCTTGTCGGCATTGGTGACGAAATAGGGCGAGAGATAGCCGCGGTCGAACTGCATGCCTTCGACGACGTCGAGTTCGGTCTCTGCGGTCTTGGCTTCCTCGACTGTGATGACGCCGTCATTGCCGACCTTGTCCATCGCCTTGGCGATCATCTCGCCGACGCTGGCATCGCCATTGGCGGCGATGGTGCCGACCTGTGCGATCTCGGCCGACGACTTGACCTTCTTGGCGCGCGCCTGGATTTCCTTGACCACGGCGGAAACCGCCTGGTCGATGCCGCGCTTCAAATCCATGGGGTTCATGCCGGCGGCGACCAGCTTGGCGCCTTCGCGCAGGATCGAGGCGGCCAGCACCGTGGCGGTGGTGGTGCCGTCACCGGCGAGGTCGTTGGTCTTCGAGGCCACTTCGCGCACCATCTGGGCGCCCATGTTCTCGAACTTGTCGGCAAGCTCGATTTCCTTGGCGACGGTGACGCCGTCCTTGGTGATGCGCGGCGCGCCATAGGCCTTGTCGATGATGACGTTGCGGCCCTTGGGGCCGAGCGTGACCTTCACCGCATTGGTGAGGATCTCGACGCCGCGTAGCATGCGGTCGCGCGCATCGGTGGAGAATTTGATTTCCTTGGCAGACATGATTTTTATCCAGTTCGTTCGGAGAAAATGAGGTCAGGCAGCTTTCTTGGCGGCCACGGTCTTGTCGGTTGCAGCCGTCTCGCCCTTGTCGATGATCCCGGTCTCGCTCTTGTCGATGACGCCCATGATGTCGGCTTCCTTCATGATCAGAAGGTCCTCGCCGTCGATCTTGACCTCGGTGCCCGACCATTTGCCGAACAGGATGAAGTCGCCGGCTTTGACGTCGAGCGGAACAAGCGCGCCGTTTTCGTCGCGTGCGCCAGGCCCGACGGCGATGACTTCGCCCTCCTGCGGCTTTTCCTTGGCAGTGTCGGGGATGATGATCCCGCCCTTGGATTTGATATCGCCTTCGGCGCGACGAATGACGACGCGGTCGTGGAGTGGCCGAAATTTCATGGGAACTTTCTTTCTGGGGCCGGCACAGGCGGCCACGCCCCTCCTCTATAGACGCGTTGGCACTCGATAGATAGGAGTGCCAAAAATTATTCGCGGACCATATTAAATATTCAAAAGTATTATTTCGGCTGGCCGTTTCGTGGTATCCGCAGAATGTCAAATAATTCAAAAGATTGAATTTTGCCGATCGAGCGCCTATTTATCGGACAAGTTCACTTTCACGATTTCATGCACAAGGGAGATTTCTTCGATGGCCGAAGGCAATCAGACGATCATGGAAAAAGCTGAAGCCCGCTTTGTCGACAAGCAGAAGAAGACAGCGGAGAAAAACAAGGCGACCGCCGAATATATGTCCGAGGCAAGAGCCAGGGAAATCAAGACGGCAAGGCTGAGGGAGCTTCGGCTGGCCAAGGAAGAGGCCGATCGTGTCGCCGAGGCCCTCAATCCGACGCCGAAGAAGAAGCGGGTGACCAAGAAAGCCACGGAGGCCAAGACATGAGCCTCACCTTTCCCAACCGCAGCCGCAGCTATGACGAAGCGGGCCAGCGCATTCGTTTCGTTGGCCATGACGGCATGTTCCAGATCTCGTTTTCCGTCGCTGCCGACGCCATGGCCAAGATGCGGCCGGGCACAGCTGCCGACGAAGCCGGTTATCTCCAGACATTCGACACCGAGAGCAGCGCCATCCGCGAGGTGGCGTCGAAGGCCTATGACCGCACCCGCAAGAGCATGTATGTGCTGACGGCGGCCGATTTCGGCTGAAATGGCGGCGAGTTGGCGCTGACCGCGATCAGGTCTTGCGCTCGGCCCTTTCGCGGCGTCTGACGTCGCGGACATTCATCTGCACGACCATGTCCTCGGCCTCGCGCGGCCCCATCCCGACCATCACTTTTTGCCGGACAACCGCAGGCTGGCCGGTGAAGACATCGATGATGCTCCAGCTCTGGGGAAGCTCCATGCGCAGCGTGTAGCGGTTGGCCATGGCGGTCAGCCTTGCATCGTGAAAAACACGGCGCCCAGGATCAGCACCGTCCAGGCGACGACCGACAGTTTCAGCACCATGCCGCCATGCACGGCCAGAAGCTTCCGCAGGTGCGGCACACCTGCCGACGAGACCGGTGCCGCCGCCAAGGCGACAGGGGCCTTGAGGCCAAGTTTTCCAAAGACGGGCAGCAGCGACGGTTCACGCACGAAAGGCCTCGAATGTCAGGGAAAAGCGAAGCAACTACGCTCGCACCCCTTCCATAGCACTCTTTTCGCGAGCGCCTGCATGCCAAATTCAAGACAGGATTGCTTTGACGGCCAGTCCGTACTGCCTTCGCAACACACAATCTATTCGTGGGAACTGACTGCGCCCGGGGCAGATTGGGACGCCAAATTTTGGGGGCCTCGCCTCGGGATCGAACCGAGGCTTCAGAGATTTGCCGTCTCCCGAGGGATTGTTCAGAATTTTCGGATCGAGTTTCAGAGCGTTCGCCAGCCAACCTTGCCGGGTCTCGCTTCCGGCGCAGAGTTGCGATCCTTCACGCCCCAAGCGGCAGCCCGCCCCGTCTCGACCGAGGGCCTTCAGCACTGCGACTGACGTTCTTCCCCAGAGCTACGCGCTTCCGAGGCTGCTTTTACCCCGCGTTGCATTTTGGAGGAGAGGAGCGGAGGCCAACCAACTTTTCCCCTTGAACAGCGATTCGATCTGGCTTAGCTTCTTCTGAGAAAAGGTTTTCCCAAACAATCGTCGTCGGGCTCGGCCACCTGCCGGGCCTCATCCGGCTCGGTAAGAGAAAACCTTTTCCCAACCAAGGATCTCGGCGCGATGCCATCGGACGATCTGCCTGTTCCGGTCTTTTCCAAGCCAGTCACCTTGCGTGACGTGGCCGCCCAGGCCGGAGTCAGCGTCGCCACCGCATCCAAGGCGCTCAACGGCCAGGGCCGGATGACAGCCGAGACGCGCGAACGCATTCGCGAGACCGCCCGGCGGCTTGGCTTCCGGCCCAACAGCCTGGCGCAAAGCCTGCTCCGGCGCCGCAGCTTCACCGTCGGCCTGCTCACCAACGATACCTATGGCCGCTTCTCGCTGCCGCTGATGTCGGGCATTTCGGACGCGCTGGTCGACAATGGCGTCTCGGTGTTCCTGTGCAATGTCGAGGAGGATCCGCGGCTGGGCCAGATGCATGTCGACGCCATGCTCGACAAGCGCGTGGACGGCATCATCGCCACCGGCAAGCGCATCGATCGCCATCTCCCCGTCGACCTCTCCAATCTGCGCGTCCCGGTGATCTATGCTTTCACGCAGCCAGATCCCGACGCCGTCGCTTTCGTCTCGGACGATGTTGGCGGCGCCCGGCTGGCCGTCGAGCATTTCTGCCGGCTGGGCCGCAAGCGCATCGCCCACGTCACCGGGCCGGCGAGCTTTGCCGTGGTGCACGCGCGCGTCCAGGCTTACCGCGACGTGCTCGTCGAAAACGGCCTGACGGTCAGCGAGCCGCTGCTCGGCTCCTGGTCGGAAGCCTGGGGTCACCAGGCGGTTGCGCAACTGTTTGACGGCAAAAGCGAAAGGCCGGACGCGGTTTTCTGCGGCAACGACCAGATCGCGCGCGGCGTCATCGATGCTCTGCGCGAACGCGGGCTCGACGTCCCCAGGGATGTCGGCGTCATCGGTTTCGACAATTGGGAGATCGTGGCCGAGGCGACGCGCCCGCCGCTGACCTCCATCGACATGAACCTGGTTGCTCTCGGGCGCGAGGCCGGGCTGACCCTGCTTTCGCTGGTCGGCGGCAAGCCCGCCGCGCCGGGCATTCGAAAACTGCCGTGCCGGCTGGTGGTGCGGCAGTCATGCGGCCATCCGCTGGATGGCTGAAACCAAGCGCCGCGCAATCGGCGCCAAGCCGCGGAGCGCGGCCAACCCTGGAGGAGGAGAACATGAGGAACCTTATTGCCAAACTGGCCCTGGCCGCTGCCGTTCTGGGTGGCGGCATCGGTGCCGCGGCCGCCGAGACGGCCAACATCTGGGTGCGCGCCGACGGCTCGAATTTCATGCCGAGGATCGTCGACGCCTACAACAAAGCGCACACCAACCAGGTCAAGCTCGACATCATCCCCAATGCCGAGATCATCCCGAAATATGGTGCCTCCGCGGCCGGCGGCACCGCGCCCGACGCGCTGTCGCTCGACCTGATCTACACGCCCTCCTTCGCCGCCGCCGGCCAGCTGGAGGACATCACCGACTGGGCCAAGTCCCTGCCCTATTTCTCGAGCCTGTCGCCTGCGCATGTGAAGACCGGCACCTACAAGGACCACATTTACGGGCTGCCGTTCTCCGCCGACGCCTCGGTGCTGATCTGGAACAAGAAACTGTTCAAGCAGGCTGGCCTCGACCCTGAAAAAGGCCCTGCCAACTGGGCCGAGATCGCGACCGACGCCGAGAAAGTCAACGCGCTCGGCGGCAACATCAAGGGCTTCTACTTCTCCGGCAATTGCGGCGGCTGCAACATCTTCACCTTCACGCCGCTGATCTGGGCGTCGGGTGGCGACATCCTCTCGGAGGACGGCTCGAAAGCGACGCTGGACAGCCCGCAGCTGCGCGGCGCCATCGATCTCTACCGCTCGATGGTCAAGAAAGACCTGGTCCCGGCAGGTGCGCAGACCGACACCGGCGCCAACTTCTTTGCCGCCTTCGCCGCCGGCAATATCGGCATCTCGCCGTCCGGCGCCTTCGCCATCGGCGCGCTCAACACCCAGTATCCCGATGTCGACTACGGCGTCACCTTCCTGCCGGGCAAGGACAGCGGCTGGTCGTCCTTTGCCGGCGGCGACAATTTCGTCGTCACCAAGGGCACCACGAAACTGCCCGTGGTGAAGGAGTTCCTCGATTTCGCCTATTCGCTCGAGGGCCAGACCATCCTCGCCAAATACGGCAGCCTGCCGGTGCGCGGCGACATCGCCAAGGAGGCACTGAAGGACCTCGATCCACGCTATCAGATCGCCGCCGAGGCTATGGCCAAGGGCAAGACACCCTATTCGGTGGTGTTCAACGACCTGATCAACTCCGCCAACGGGCCGTGGACGCAGATGATCAACGAGGTCTTCTTCGGCGACGATGTCGATGGCGCCATAGCCAACGCACAAGAGACGATGCAGTCGATCATCGACCAGGCGCCGCAAAAATAGCGGCGGCCTACCCGGCCACCCGCCCGTCTCCCTGGGGGGGGGGCCGGCGCGTTCTTTACCCTCCCTCTTGTGGCGAGGGTCGCTGCAAAGCAGCGGGGTGGGGGCAGCGCCAGTACCCCCACCCGGACCTTCGGTCCGACCTCCCCACAAGGGGGAGGTGGGGCGGCCAACTGTATCCGACGGAAGAACAGGCACGGCATGAGCTCTATCACAACCGCAGCAACCCCTGCCCCGCCCCGCGCCCGCAGGGTCGCCAGCCGCCAACAATGGATCGGCCTGCTCTATGTCGCGCCGGCTGTCGCGCTGGTCGTCGTCTTCTTCCTGATCCCGCTCGGCATGACGGCGTGGATGTCGCTGCACAACTGGCCGCTGATGGGCGAGCACAGCTTTATCGGCCTCGGCAATTACGTCGCCATCCTGCGCGACACCAGGTTCTGGAACGCGCTGCGCTTCACCGCCTTCTACACGGTGATCGTCACCATCGCGATCTTCGTGGTGGCCTTTCCGCTGGCGCTGTTCGTCGAACGGCCGCGGCCGCTGACCAATCTCTACCGCACCATGTTCTTCATGCCGGCGGTTGTCGGTTTCGCCTCGGCCAGCCTGCTCTGGTCGTGGTTGCTGAATGTCGATTCCGGCCTGTTCAGCCCGGCCGCTTACGACCTCGGACTGATCGACAGGAAGTTCAACCTTCTGGCCACCTTCCAGCCGGCCTTCTGGTCGATCATCGCCATGGTCGTCTGGAAGGTCGCCGGCTTCACCATGATCATCCTGATGGCCGGCCTGCAATCGATCCCGCAGGACCTGCAGGAGGCGGCCGTCATCGACGGTGCCGGGCCGTTCGCCCGGTTCAGGGCGATCACCCTGCCGCTGATGCGCCGCACGCTGGCACTGGCGCTGATCCTGTCGGTCGCCGGCTCGATCCTCGCCTTCGACCAGTTCTACATCATCCTGCGCGGCGGCCCGCGCAACCAGACGCTGACGGCGGTCTACTGGATCTTCAACCAGTCCTTCGTGTCGTTCAAGCTCGGCTATGGCGCGGCCCTGTCGATGGTGCTGCTCGTCGTCCTGGTGGCGCTCAGCCTCGTCCAGCTGTGGCTGCTGCGCAAACCCGAGGGGCTCGACTGATGGCGCAGGCCGCCTCCCGCAACCGCCGGCTCCTGACCCGCATCGGCGAGCATTCGACAGGCATCATCGCCTCGGTGTTGTTTGCGGCGCCGATCGTCTGGGCGGTGCTGTCGGCGTTCAAGCCGGCGGCCGAAGCACGCCTGCCGCCGCTGCCGCCCTGGCCGACGTCGGGGTTCTCGCTGGAGAACTATGCCACGCTCAACCGCTTCGGCGACGGGCTGTGGGCCTCTGCGCAAAACAGCATCTATGTCTCGGTGATGACGGTCGTGCTGTCGGTCACCGTCAGCGTGCTGGCCGGCTACGGTTTTTCGCGCTTCCGGTTTCCGTTCAAGAACCTGTTCTTCATCCTCATCCTGTCGACGATCATGATCCCGTTCCAGTCGATCCTGACGCCGATCTTCCTGGTGCTGACCAAGCTTGGCCTGCACAACACCCTGACCGGCCTGGTCGGCGTCTATGTGACGCTGCAACTGCCGTTCTCGATCTTCATGATGCGCAACGCCTTCGACGCCGTGCCGCGCGAAATCGAGGAGGCCGCCCGCATGGACGGTGCCAGCAATCTCACAATGCTTTTGAAGGTGATGCTGCCGCTGGTCTGGCCGGGCGTCGTCACCATCGCCCTGTTTGCCTTCCTCGGCGCCTGGAACGAATTCCTCGCCGCCCTCGTGCTGATGACCGACCAATCCAAGTTCACGCTGCCGGTGATGATGACCGCACTGCAGTCGGGCCGCTTCGGCGCCATCGACTGGGGCGCGGTGCAGGCTGGCGTCACCGTGATGATGGTGCCTTGCCTGGTCCTGTTCCTGGCGCTGCAGCGCTTCTACATCCGCGGCCTGATGGCCGGGGCCGTCAAATAGACAGACCGAATGGAGTGAGTTCATGACCGCATCGCCATCCGCAAAAACCGGAAACCCAAAGCTCGCCTTCCGCCCTCTGCCGGTGCCGCAGGTCGACGTGCACGGCTTCTGGGGCGACCGCGCCGACGCTGTCGCCACACGCACCGCCGACATCCTCTACGAGCGCTGCGTCGAGGCCCGCATGCTGGAGCAGATCGATCCGGACCGCCCCTCGCCCGGCATAGTCATCCCCTTTCACTCGCCCTCTCCCGACGAAGCCGATCGCCAGGGCGCGGAATTCACCGGATCGACGGTGACCACGCAGATGTTCTGGGATTCCGATCTCGGCAAGACGATCGAGACCGCGGCCTATTCGCTTTACCGGCGCAAAAACCCCGAACTGGAGAAGAAGATCGATGCCGTCATCGAAATGTATGGCAAGCTGCAGCAGGAGGACGGCTATCTCTCGAGCTGGTATCAGCGCATCCAGCCCGGCAAGCGCTGGACCAATCTGCGCGACTGCCACGAGCTCTATTGCGCCGGCCACCTGATCGAGGGCGCGGTCGCCTATTACCAGGCGACGGGAAAACGCAAGCTGCTCGATATCATGTGCCGCTATGCCGACCATATCGCGTCGGTGCTCGGCCCCGAGCCCGGCAAGAAGAAGGGCTATTGCGGTCATGAGGAGATCGAGCTGGCACTGGTCAAGCTGGCGCGGGTGACCGGCGAGCGGAAATACATGGAGCTGGCCAAATACTTCATCGACCAGCGCGGGCAGCAGCCACATTATTTCGACGAGGAGGCCCGCGCCCGCGGCGCCGACCCGAAGGCCTATCATTTCAAGACCTATGAATACAGCCAGTCGCACATCCCGGTGCGCGAACAGCACAAGGTCGTCGGCCATGCGGTCAGAGCGATGTACCTCTATTCGGGCATGGCCGACATCGCCACTGAATATGGCGACGACACGCTGCGGTCGGCACTCGACCTTCTGTGGGACGATCTCACCACCAAGAGCCTCTATATCACCGGCGGACTGGGACCATCGGCGCACAATGAGGGGTTCACCAGCGACTACGACCTGCCCAACGAGAGCGCCTATGCCGAGACCTGTGCAGCGGTGGGCCTGGTGTTCTGGGCCAGCCGCATGCTCGGCATGGGGCCGAACGCGCGCTACGCCGACATGATGGAACGCGCCCTCTACAACGGTTCGATCTCGGGCCTGTCGCTCGACGGCTCGCTGTTTTTCTACGAGAATCCATTGGAAAGCCGGGGCAAGCACAACAGGTGGAAATGGCACCGCTGCCCGTGCTGCCCACCCAATATCGGGCGCATGGTCGCCTCGATCGGCAGCTATTTCTACAGCCTGGCCGACGATGCGTTGGCCATCCACCTCTATGGCGACTCGACAGCTCGCTTCGACATATCAGGCACACCGGTGAGCTTGACGCAGGCAAGCCGCTATCCCTGGGACGGCGCCGTCGAGATCACGCTCGAGCCGCAGGCGCCGGTCGAATTTACCTTGCACCTGCGCATTCCCGCCTGGAGCGCCAGTGCCCAGTTGAAGGTGAACGGCGAGGCCATCAAGCCGGCTGAGATCACCAGCGACGGCTACGCCGCGATCAAGCGAACATGGACGAAGGGCGATGATGTCCGGCTCGATCTCGAAATGCCGATCGAGCGGCTCTATGCCAACCCGCAGGTGCGCCAGGATGCGGGCCGCGTCGCGCTGTCGCGCGGTCCGCTGATTTATTGCGTCGAGGCATCAGACAATGACAGCCAGCCGCATCGCCTGACGCTGCCGCGGACGGCCACCATCGAAGCGCAGCACCGGCCGGAACTTCTCGGCGGTGTGGTGACGCTGTCGACCGCGGCACTTGCCGATGTCCCCGACGGCTGGCAGGACGGGCTCTACAGGCCCGAGCCGCCGACCACCGCCGAGACGCGCCTGACCGCCATTCCCTATTTCGCCTGGGACAACCGCGAGCCCGGCGAAATGCTGGTGTGGCTCAGGGACGGCTGAACGAGGTCGGTCTATGGGCGATGACCGATCCAAGCTCAGCCGCGGTCGATGCCGCAGTTTCGGGCTTTCGGTCCATATAGCGCAGACGCAGGCGCAGGAATGGCGCCTCGACGCAGGTGTAGCTGAGATAGCCGATCGGGATCGTCGCCACGAAGCACAATGCGGACCAGAGGCATGCGACGTAGAAATTGCTGATGCTCATGACATTCGTGTCTATGAACGCCGCCAATTGCATGACGAAGAACAGGTGCAGAAGATAGATCGAATAGCTGTAGGCCCCCGCCTTCTCCAGTATCCTGAACGGCGGGCTTGTTCGCTTTTTCGAAAAGCTCGTGTCGTAGTAGGCGATGCCGAATGAATAGGCTGCCGCCTCCAGGGTCGGCAGGATGATCCATATCCAATGAGGCGACGGATAGCGGCCCAGTTGGTAAAATCCGCCGGCTGCATCGAACCACCAGAAGAACCCCGAAAAAGCCATGAGAACGGCCAGCGCCAGCCAGTGTTGGTTCTTCGCGTGGGCACGCAGGTGGAAGGCAAGAATGCCGGCCAGGAACTGATCCGCATGGCCTATGATGGTTACGGACGCCGCCGACTGCACTTCGCCGATCTGCACATACAGGACGGACCTCAGCACAATGGCTGCCGCGATGAACAGCAAGGGCGCGAACACAAACCGCCTGGATGCCATCAGCAAGAACGGCAGCAACAGGTAGAAGTGCGCTTCGATCGTTACCGACCAGCCGCCATTCGGGAGGGTGGGAAAAAGAAACCCCAATCCGACGCCCGTGAAATACCCGTCGAGGGACTGTCCGGCCAGGTACCTGCGGCAAGCCTCGATACATATCACGACCAGCAGAAGCGGAAGCAGCCTGAGGGCCCTGTTGGCAAAGAAGGGCAGATAGTTGATCTGCTTTCCATCGAGCAGCTTGGCGAACAGGTACCCGGAAAGCGCCATGAACAGGGAAACGCCAGTATGCCCTTCATCCAGAACGCTGAAGAGGGGAAGAGCCGGCACGAAGTCATAAGGCACCGGGCCTTCAGGAGACGCATGAAGGAAATGCCAGGAAAAGACAAGAAAGGCCGCCAGGCCACGAACATGATCCAGCGCTGGGTAATGCTCTCCGGTCGAGGATTTCATGATTTGCCCACGCGCACCGTTTCCTGCGCCGGTGTTCAGGTCATCGTTGGGCCAGAACTGTTTTCAATTCATTAAACCCTCATTGCGGAGACTTCCGAAATCAGAGATTTGCTTCGAAAAGTGCTGTGGCCTGCAAACATCCGGGGCCAAACACGACTGAAGCGTGCCGCGTCTGAGCGGATCACTTCTGGGCGGATCACTTCTGGGCGACGGTCAGCCCGATCTCCACGGCCACCAATTCCTGCAACGCCCAAAGATTGCGGTCGCGGATACCGCAGGCTTCGAGGTGGCGGATGGTCTCGAACAGATATTCCGCACCCGAGCCCCAATGACCGGCGGCTGTCACCAGCGTCGCCGCGATCGCCTGCTTGTCGAGCTTGCCGGCATAACGCGGATTGGCGGGATCGACGACGAAGCCAAGCGCGCGACATGGGCCGCCTTCGGTCCTGACCTGCAGCCAGCGCGGCACGTTGACGGCGGGCAGGATGGTCATTTCGCGGCGCAGCAGCGCTTCGAGGTTAGCCGCCACCGGCTCCGCGATCTCGAACACCATGCCCTGGCACTGGCCGCCGCGATCGAGCGCCATCATCAGGCCGGGCTGCTCGACCGTGCCGCGAAAACGCTGCACCGTGAAGCAGAACGAACGATGCCAGCCGCTGGCCACCGCGCGTTCTCCGCCCCTCACCTCGCCGGCGGGCTTCCACAACAGCGAGCCATAGGCAAATAGTTTCAGCGGCCCGGCCGGAGCGCCGGCCAGCACCTCGTCGCGGATGCGCGCATAGTCGGCATCGGTCATGTGAACCATGCCCGGCGTCGGCCCGGCATCCTCGACAGCACGTATGGTGCGCGCGATGAGATCCTCGGTCAGCGCCATCGGCGTGTTGCGCGGGACCCTCGATGATGCGGTGGAAATAGCCTTGCTCATCTTCGCGCTCCCAGCCCTACCGCCATGTTGCCGAAGGCTGAAGGATTCTCAAGGGCCGTGCAGCCGTCTTGGAACGATGTTGCCGGCAAACTGTTCTGTTCCTTGCCGGAGGATGCCATGAACGACGCGTCGGCAAAGCCCGCTGGCCCCGTCCTTTCATCGGCGGAGCGCGTCAACACGCTGTCCCATTTCCACCGCGCCGAGATCGCTCGCATGGCAGGATGGCGCGACCGGCTGGACAGGACAACCAACTGGGCAATCACGGTGGTGGCGGCGCTGCTTTCGGTATCGCTGTCGACGGCCAGTGCGCATCACGGCGTGCTGCTGTTCGCCATGCTGCTGATCCTGCTGCTGCTGTGGATCGAGGCGCGCCGCTATCGGTTCTTCGATTTCTATCGGGCGCGCGTACGCCAGTTCGAACGCCACTATTTCGCCCAGATCTTTTCCCCACAGCCCGACTTCGCCTCGGACTGGGTGCTCATCGTCGGCGAAGGCCTGCGCGCGCCGAAATTCCTGCTGTCGCAGCGCGTCGCGCTAGCCCGTCGGCTGCGGCGAAATTACATCTATCTGTTTCTGATCCTGTTGCTGGCCTGGGTGCTCAAGATATCCACACCCAGCCTTCAAACCGTGGGTGTCAGGGCCGGCTTTGCCGGCTCGCTTCGCGAGGCCCTAGACAGCGCCGCCCTTGGCCCCGTTCCCGGTGTGGCGATCGTGGTTGTTGTGGCCGCATTCTATGTCGGGTTGCTTGCCATCGTCTTTTTCACGGCCGATGACGACGGCGAACTGTCCTTTGGCGACGTCCATGTTTGACGTTGATGTCCGGCGACACGCCGCTGCAATGTCAACGGCGCCCCGCGGCGTTGACATCCGCCGGGACGTTTGGGGAACGGAAGACCCTGTCTTCGCGGCTAGATGCCGAAGAACTGCTTGCCAATCATGTAGCCCAGTGCCGCCACGACCAGCGGAAAAAGTGCCGGCGCGGCTTTGCCAAGAAGGGAGACCTGCTGGTCCTTCGCTGGCGTATGACGTGCATTGCCGAGATTCTTGGTCATTGCTTGCCTCAGGTTCGGAGGATTTATTAGCAAATGCTTATTAAAAGCATGGCCGCATTAACGGCCTGATAGGAAATCAACTCTGATCAGAGGCAAATTCTAATGATCGGCACTTGGACGGCAAAGACGCGCTGCCCTATTTAGCCCGTTCGAAGCATTGGCCGCGACGCGCGGCCGTTCGCGTCAATCGGTAAAACCGCGCCTGAACAACAAGATGGCTCAGGAACCCGATTTAGCAGGTGAACGCCAGCTCCAGAGCCGGTGCAGTTCGTCCGCCGCCTCGCCCGACAGGCGCGGGGTCGAACGGCATGCCTGTGGGTGACGCAGGCCGTGCGCCCTCAAAAAATTCGCAAACCCAAAAAATTCGCAAACCAATGTCGGACTGGCTAGCCTTCGTCCGTCCTTGGGGTATCGAACAGGCATTCATGAAAGGATCCAGCAATGCCCGGCACCGTACGTTTGCACCGCGTTCTGACGACCAGCCCGGAAAAGGTCTATCGCGCCTTCGTTGAAGCGGACGCGCTGGCCAAGTGGCTTCCGCCAAACGGCTTCACCTGCACGGTCCATAATTTCGAGGCAAAGGTCGGAGGCACGTTCAAGATGTCGTTCCGCAATTTCACCACCGGCGACAGCCACTCCTTCGGCGGCGAGTATCTCGAACTCGTTCCGGGCGAGCGCCTGCTTTACACCGACAGGTTCGACGATCCCAACCTGCCCGGCGAGATACGAGTGACCGTGGTCTTGAAAAAAGTGTCGGTCGGCACTGAAATCGACATCACCCAGGCGGGCATTCCGGACGTCATTCCGGTCGAGGCCTGCTATCTCGGCTGGCAGGAGTCGCTCAGAAATCTGGCAAAGCTCGTCGAGCCCGAGATCAATCAATAGGCTGAGAGTGGCTGGGAGAACGGTCGTTTCTGGCCTGCCGAAGCCCGAACTTGGACTGTGGCGGGAACTGCCCTTTATCGCTAGCAATTCATCATTGCGTTTGACACCCCCTGTGACTGGACGTGTCAATGAAATGAAGAGTGCAGCGGAGGCTGAAAAAGCATGACTTTGACCAATCGAGACATTGTCGAACTAACCGAATGGCGGCGCAAGCTGCATCAGCAACCGGAAATCTCGAATGAAGAGGAGAAGACCGCAAAAGAGGTCGTCGCTTTCCTCGCCGATACGGGGCCGGACAAGGTGCTGACACAGCTCGGCGGGCACGGCGTCGCGGCCATATATGACAGCGGCAAAGCGGGGCCGACGGTGCTGTTCCGTTCGGAACTCGATGCCTTGCCTATCGAAGAACTTTCAGGCGTGCCGCATTCGTCGCGCGTACCGGGCAAGTCGCATATGTGCGGCCATGACGGACACACCGCGATCCTGGCATCCCTTGGCCGTCAGTTGGGGCGCGAGAGGCCTGCAAGCGGCCGCGTCGTGCTGATGTTCCAGCCGGCGGAGGAAACCGGCAATGGCGCGGCCGGCGTCGTCGCCGATCCGCGCTTCGGCGAGATCGTGCCGGATTTCGCTTTCTCATTGCACAACCTGCCCGGCGTGCCGTTCGGCGAGGTGCGGCTCAAAGCCGGCGTGGTCAACTGTGCATCACGCGGCATGCGCATCGTGCTGGAAGGCAAGACCGCCCATTCGTCCATGCCGGAGACCGGCATCTCGCCGATGCTGGCGATCAGTGAGCTGATGCCGGCGCTGCCGGCGCTCGGGCGCGGGACCTTCGCCGATAACGACTTCTCCATGCTGACGGTCACCCATGCCGCGATGGGCGAAGCCGTGTTCGGCATCGCGCCGGCTCACGCCGAGGTGTGGGCAACGCTGCGCACCCGGCGTGACGAGCGCATGGCAAACCTGTGCGCTGCTGCCGAAGCACTGGTCGCCAGGATCGCGGGCGAGCATCGCCTTTCCGTCCGCTGGGACTATCACGAGATCTTCGTCGCCAGCGTCAACGCGCCGGACGCGGTGGAGCATCTGCGGCGCGCGCTCGATGAAGAGGGCGTCGCGCACGGCGAAGAAGCCCTGCCGATGCGCGCCTCTGAAGATTTCGGCCTGTTCGGCCATAGTGCCAAGTCTGCGATGTTCTTCCTCGGTGCAGGCGAGCGGCACCCTGCCTTGCACAATCCCGACTATGACTTTCCCGACGACCTGATCCCGATCGGGTCAAGGATCTTCATGCGCACGGCACGTAATTTGCTGGGCTGACCTCCGCCAACTCTAACACCGAAAGGAACACGCAATGCCAACGATGCCAAAGAACACGATTTGCCTCTGGTTCGACAAGGACGCCGAGGCTGCGGCTCGCTTCTACGCGGAGACCTTTCCCGACACCAGGGTGGGCGCCGTTCACCGTGCGCCGAGCGACTTTCCGTCCGGCAAGAAAGGCGACGTGTTGACGGTCGAATTTACCGTTGCCGGCATTCCCTGCATCGGATTGAACGGCGGCTCCACATTCAAGCAGAGCGAGGCCTTCTCGTTCCAGATCGCCACCGACGATCAGCAGGAAACCGACCGCTACTGGAATGCCATCGTCGGCAATGGCGGCCAGGAGAGCGCGTGCGGCTGGTGCAAGGACAAATGGGGCATGTCCTGGCAAATCACGCCGCGCACGTTGACCGAGGCCATGGCGGCCGGCGGCGAGGAAGCCAAACGCGCCTTTGATGCGATGATGGAGATGACGAAGATCGACGTCGCGGCGATCGATGCAGCCCGGCGCGGCTGACCTCGATCGCAGCTGAGTTGCTATCTGACCTTGATGACGACCTTGCCCTTGGCGCGTCCTGTTTCGACATAGGCCAGCGCCTCGTTGGCGGCTTCGAAGGGAAAGACCCGGTCGACAACCGGGCGGATCGCACCAGCTTCGATGAGCGATGCGATCTTGCTCAATTGCTCGCCCTGCGCCCACATGAAGAGAAACGAGAACGTCACGCCACGGCGCTTGGCTCTCGCTCGAATACCGCGGCTCAGCAGGCGAAGCACCAGCTTCAGCACCATGTTCAGTCCCTTTTCCCTGGCGAAGTCGGGATCCGGTGGGCCGGAGATGGAGATGAGCTTGCCTCCCGGTTTCAGCACATTCAGTGACTTTTCAAGTGTCTTTGTGTCCTGGCTGTTCAAGACGACGTCGTAGCCCGACAGCACTTTTTCGAAATCGTCTTTCTTGTAGTCGACGACGACATCGGCGCCGAGCCCCTTGACCAGACCGGCACTCGCCGCGCTGGCGGTGGTCGCAACGGTCGCGCCGAGATGCTTTGCCAGTTGGATGGCGAATGTCCCCACGCCGCCGGATCCGGCTTGAATGAAGACCTTCTGTCCCCTCTTCAGGTTGGCCCTTTCGATGAGCGCCTGCCAGGCGGTCAGGCCGACCAGCGGGATCGAGGCCGCCTCTTCCATGCTGAGGTTCCCGGGCTTCAGCGCCACATCCGCCTCATCCATGGCTATGAACTCGGCAAATGTCCCGATCCGGCCATCGCGCGGCCGCGCATAGACGTCGTCGCCGAGTTTGAACTTGCGGACTTTCGATCCCACGCGGACAACCCTCCCGGCCACGTCGTGACCCAGGATGAATGGTCGGCGATAGGGCAGGATCAGCTTGAACTCTCCGGTTTTGACCTTGGAATCCAGCAGGTTCACCGCCGCGGCGTGGACCTCGACAAGGACATCGCTGTCCCCGAGTTTCGGCTCCGGCATTTCGGCCAGCCGCAGCGTGCCGTTCTTACTATACTTGTCGACGACGAATGCCTTCATGGCAGTGACTTTCTGAGAGATTGTTGATGTTCGGGACGAAAGCCGCCCGGTGAGAGGTGTCAGGCCTCGAGAAAGGCCAATGCTTTCGGAACGAAATCCGCGTGGTTCTGGAACACCCCGCCATGGCCGGCATCCGCATAGATCACCAATTGCGCGCCCGGAATGCGGCGGGCGAGATCGTGGGTATTGACGCTCGGCACCATCCTGTCGTGATCGCCATTTGCGATCAGCGCAGGGATGCGGATGGCGCTCAAGTCTTGCGGCGCCTGTAGTCCATAAGCCTTCACCGCCCGGAGTTGCGCGCCGAACGCGCTAAGCGATATCGGCCTGTCGCGGTCGGCCTTGCGCTCTGTCAGCCGCTGCAGGAACGCCTTCGCGGCGCGGCGCCCATTCACCGTTCTGGTGAAAAACAGATAGTATTTCGGATCCCGAAAAGTCAGCGCACCCTTGATCATGTCCACGATCGTCAGTGGCGTCATCTTGTCGATGCCTTGGCCGCCGGCCGGCCCGGTGCCGGCCAGGATGAGCTTGCGCACGAGCCTCGGTTCGGTCAGCACGATCTCCTGCGCCACGAAGCCGCCGAGTGAGAAACCGAAGAGATCGACTTGATCGAACCCCAGCGCCCGGACAAAGGCGACCGCATCCCGTGCCATCCCGGCGATGCGTGACGGCGTTTTGCCGCCTGAAGCACCAACGCCCCTGTTGTCGAAGGCAATCACCCACCGGGTCGCGGCGAGGCCATCGACGATGCGTGGATCGAAATTGTCCAGTTGAGCGCCGAGATGGTTCAGCAGGATTACCGGCACGCCCGTCCTTGGTCCGAGCTGCCGATAGACGAATGCCGTGCCGCCGACATCGACGGAATGCGTTGGCGTGTCCTGGAATGATGCCCGTGAGTGGGGCGACCGCCTGAACCCATGCGTCATGCTTGGCACCTCCGCCTTGCGGGGGCTGGCCAATCGTGTTGTCGTTGCCAGTCGCATGTGCGTAAAACCCTCTGCTCGCTGTTGTTCAAACCGGCAGGCGGAACTGTTTGCGCAGGCTCTTGTCGAATATCCCCGGGGGAGCAAAGCGACGCAGCAGGCTGACTTGGTGCGCTGCCCTGCCGGCGGTGTAGCGCCGTTGCGGACGGGCATCGGTCGCTGCTTTGACGACCACCTGCGCCACCACTTCCGGCCGATCGGCTACGGGCATCACATCGCGAAGCAGCGCTTCCAGCGTAGCTCGAGCCTGATCGTATTCCTGCAACGGCGAATCCGGTTGGATCCCGTTCTGGTCGAAGACAGTGCGAACGAATGCCGGCTCGATGACCGAGACGCGGATATTGAAGGCACGAACCTCGTGGTCGAGCGATTCCGAATAGCCCTCGAGCGCGTGCTTGACCGCCGAATAATGCGCTGAATACGGCGCCGGCACCAGTCCCAGCACAGAGCCGATATTGACGATGCGCCCCTCGCCACGCCGCCGCATCGACGGCAGCACCGCATTGGTCATGCGGATGACGCCGAACAGATTGACGTCGAACAAGGCCTGCACCTGTGCAATCGAGAATTCCTCGGCGCCTCCAAGCTGGCCGACGCCGGCATTGTTGACCAAGAGGTCGATCCGGCCGGTCTGCGACAGCACCGTCGAAACGAGTGCGGCAACGGCCTCACCGTCGGTCACGTCGCAAACCAGCATGGTCACCCCGTCCGGGCCGTTGTCGGCCTTGCGCCGGCTGGTTCCGAAGACAGTGAACCCCGCCTTTGCCAGAGCCTCGGCACTGGCGCGGCCAATGCCCGAAGAGGCTCCCGTCACAACAGCGGTTTTTCCGGAATTCGCATTCATTTCGTGCTCCAAATCATGAGGGCTAGCTTTTTTGCGCCCGTTGAATTACAGTCGTAATATCAGATTACACTCATAATTCAATAGCAGAAAGGAATAGCAGCCATGCGCTACGAAAAGGGCCGGAAGGACGCCTCGCGCGGACGGATCCTGGAGGTCGCGGCAGAACGCTTTCGCGGCGACGGCATCGCCGCGTCCGGACTGGCGACCATCATGAGCGACGCCGGGCTGACGAACGGCGCCTTCTATCCGCACTTTCAATCCAAGGCGCAGCTTGTCCGCGAAAGCGTGGCGGCGGCGATGGAGCTTCAGGCGCAGCAACTGGCAGAAGCATTAGCTTCGGGCGTGGAGATGGCCATCGGCACGTATCTGTCGGCCGAGCACCGGGACAATCCCGGAAAGGGCTGCGCGTCAGCCGCGCTGCTGCCGGAGCTCGCCCGTCAGCCGCCTGAGACGCGTGAAGCCTATACAGACCACCTGCTGGCTTTGGTGCGCCAGTTGGCGCAAGCGCTACCGCAGGCCAAGGATCCGGAGGGCGTGGCGCTGGCTGTCTTCGCAACGCTCCTCGGCACGCTGCAAATGGCCCGCGCCGTGGGCGGAACGGAATTGTCCGATCGCATCCTCTCGGTGGGGAAAGATGCGGCGAAGACGCTGATCGAGCAGCGTTAGCGCTCCAGGAAGCTGACAGTGAGGAACATGCCGGGCGCGGATAGCCGATCCGTCAGATCTTCCGGCTGGCCAGCAGCCTTGTCAGCCAGTCCGGATTCATTTCCGGAACAGAGGACAAAAGCCGTTCGGTATAGGCCGCGTGCGGTGGCGTGAGAACTTCGCTCTTCAATCCCTGCTCGACGACTTTGCCGCGGTGCATGACGACGATTTCGTCGGCTATCGCGCGCACCGTAGCAATGTCATGGGTAATGAAGATGTAGCTCATTCCGAGTTCACGTTGGAGACGTATGAGAAGCTTGAGAATTTCCTCTTGGACGATCTGGTCGAGCGCGGACGTGATCTCGTCGCAGATGATAAGCTCCGGATCGGCAGCCAACGCCCGGGCAATGCAGACGCGCTGTTTTTGGCCACCCGACAGCTCGCCAGGCAGGCGTTCCAGAAAATCTTCGCTCATCTCGACCATGTGCATAAGTTCGCCGATCCGGCGATCCCTCCGCGCACCCTTAAGGCCGAGGTAGAATTCGAGCGGCCGAGCTATGACTTCTTCGACCGTTTGGCGCGGATTCAGGGCGTTGTCGGGCATCTGATAAATCATCTGTATGCGGCGCAGGACCTCTTTCGGCCGCGTCTTCAGGCCCGTGGAAAGAAGCTGGCCGGCAAAAGAAATCGAGCCTGAAATTGGCGGCAAAAGGCCGGTGACGACTCGAGCGAGCGTCGATTTCCCCGAACCGGATTCGCCGACCACAGCCACGGTTCTTCCGCGCGGAACCTTGATGGAGACATCCTGGAGCACCTTGACCTTTCCTGCATAGGCCGCGGTAACGTTGTCTATCGTCAGCAGATAGTCATCGGCTGGAACTTCGGGCTTGGCGAGCTTGCGTACGGCCCAGAGCGTTTTTGTATATTCCTGGCTGGGCGAGGCCAGCATCTGGCGTGTGTCTGCCTCCTCCACGGTACGTCCGTGGCGCAGAACCATGATACGATCCGCCATTTGCGCCACCACCGCCAGGTCATGCGTCACATAGATTGCAGCGGTGCTGAGTTCCTCCACGATGTTGCGAATGGAAGCTAGAACTTCAACCTGCGTGGTCACGTCGAGCGCCGTTGTTGGCTCGTCGAATATTATGAGGTCCGGACGACAAGCCATTGCCATCGCTGTCATTGCCCGTTGCAACTGCCCGCCGGAGACCTGATGAGGATAACGAAAGCCTATGGTCTCCGGTTCTGGGAGTTGAAGGCGTCGATAAAGATCGACGGCGCTCCGGTTCGCCTCTTCCCGGCCGGCAATTCCATGCGCCACCGCGGTTTCGACGGTTTGTTCCAAGAGCCGATGTGCCGGATTGAAAGAGGCAGCCGCGCTTTGCGCGACATAGGCAATGCGGGAGCCCCTGAGGCGACGGCGCCCTTTTTCATTGACTGCCAGAAGATCAATCCCGTCGAACAGGACCGAGCCTTGCATGATCCGGCAGCCCGGCTTGGCATAACCCATTGCGGCAAGGCCAATGGTGGACTTGCCGGCGCCTGACTCTCCGATCAGCCCAAGAACCTGGCCCCGCTTCAGCGTCAGATCGACCCCGTGGACAATGGGATGCCACCGCTCATCCGAGAACCCCTCCACATGCAGATTGCGGATTTGAAGCAGATCCTTTCCTTTTTCGCGTGGGCCTGGGCCGCTACTTTTCATCCCGCAACCCGCTTGTTGCTTGCAGGAACCAGTCCACCACGAAATTCACGGACACGGTAAGGAGAGCAATCGCGCCGGCCGGAAGTAGCGGGGTGACATCGCCATAGGTGATCAGGGTCGCGTTCTCGCGCACCATTGATCCCCAATCGGCCGTCGGCGGCTGAATACCGACGCCGAGAAACGACAGCGCCGCGACTGTCAGGAACACGAAGCAGAATCGCAAGCCGAACTCGGCGACCAGTGGCGGCATGACATTGGGAAGGATTTCCTTGGCGATGATCCATTTCGGTCCCTCGCCGCGTAATCGTGCCACCTCGACATATTCCATCACCGCCACGTTAAGCCCGACGGCGCGAGAAAGCCGAAAGACCCGGGTGGAATCCAGAAGCGCAATGATGACAATCAGGCTCGTGATCGACGAGCCGAAGATCGTCAGCAGCACCAGCGCGAAGATCAGACTCGGGATTGACATCAGCACGTCCACCGCACGCGACAATATCTGGTCGAGCCACCCCCTGTACAATGCGGCAAGAAGGCCGAGCGAGACGCCGACCGCGAAGGACAGCAACGTGGTCGCGACCGCGATAGCGATGGTGTTGCGCGCACCGTAGATCAAGCGGGTGAGCATGTCGCGGCCGAGCTGATCGGTTCCCAATTTGAACTCCTGGCTCCACGGCGCGAAGGCTTCGCTGAAAACCTGCGTCTCGCCATATGGGGCTATCCAGTGCGCGAAGACCGCAACAAAGACGTAGCCGAGGATCACGACGATGCCGAACCATGCGCTGAACGGTGCCTTCTTCAGCGCAGTTTTCGCCCGGGTGGCACGCGAGCGCCTCAGCCTTTGAACCGCCGCGACAGATTCGGATCTGGTCATCGCGGGTGCAAGAGCCTGGGATTGGTGGCGACGGAAATAATGTCGGCTAGCAGGTTGAGAAGGATGTAAGTCGCGGCGAAAATCAGGGCGCAGGCCTGGACAACCGGAACATCCCTGGATTTCACCGCGTCAACCATCAGCTGGCCGATGCCGGGGTAGACGAACACGACCTCGACCACGACCACTCCGACGATGAGATACGCCAGGTTGAACGCCACCACAGTGACGATCGGAGCCCAGGCATTGGGCAGGGCATGCCTCAGCACGATCACCATCGGGGACATTCCCTTGAGGCGCGCCATATCGATGTAGGGGCTTGCCAGCATGTTGATGATGGCCGCTCGAGTCATGCGCATCATGTGGGCCACGATTACGAGCGTAAGGGTGATTGCCGGCAGGGCCACTTTCCAGAGATGCTCCCAAAATGGCGTCTGATCGTTCACATTCGACAATGTCGGAAATTTGGGAACCGCATTGAGCGCCCAATTCAGCAAGACAGTGAGCCAATGAGGCAGCGTTTGAGCGAAATCGGATCCGATGAACGTGTCGCGCGAGATCACCAGGTAGGCGAGCATATAGGCGACGAAAAATTCCGGGAATGAAATGGTTGTCAGTGTCGCGACATTCACCAGCCGGTCGAACCAGCCGTTGCGGTACAGCGCAGCCAGAATGCCAAGCCCCAAGGCCAGAGGAACAGCTATCAGCGCAGTCACCGCTGCAAGGAACATCGTGTTGTAGAGGCGTGGTGCGATGATCTCGGCCACGGTACGCCGATATCCGGTGCGGCTCGCAAACGAAGAGCCGAAATCGCCGTGGAGCATCTGGGCGACCCAAACGAAGTAGCGCTCGACAGGCGGACGATCGATGCCGATTTCCCGCTGGAACGCGGCGACCGTTTCGGGCGTCGCCGATTGCCCTAGCGTGGCCTTGGCGAAGTCGCCTGGAAGCATTGCGATCGCAGAGAAGATAATGATGGACACGATGAACAAAGTGACCAGGCCGAGGCCAAGGCGCTGCAGGACCGTTCTTGCGACGGGGTTCATGTGCGTGGCGTTTCCCATTGGGCGGCAGCCCTGCACTCGGAGCCAGCTGACCGGAGCCTCAAAACCATCGCGGCTCCGGCCCGCCATCTCATGCCGTGGCGATCCACCAGCGTTCGGCCATTTTCAGTCCATCGTTCTCCCAGTTGGGCGCCACATCACCGTGTGCGAGCTTTTTGGATTGGGCGCTGACGAAATTGTTGAAGACCAGCACGATGCTGCCGCCGTCATCGTGGGTTAACTGCTGCATCTCGGCATACATCGCCGCTCGCTTGGCCTCGTCCGTCTCGGCGCGCGCCTGGACAAGCAATTCGTTGAAATGGGGATTTTTCCAGAAGGACTCATTCCAACTGGAGTCGGCGGCGAAGGCTTGCGTGAACATCCAGTCGGCCGTGGCCCGACCGCTCCAATAGGAAGCGCACCAGGGTTTCTTCAGCCAGACATTGTCCCAATAAGCGTCCTCGGCCTCACGCACGACATTGACGTCGATGCCGCATTGGGCTGCCGTTTCGCGAATGAGCGAAGCCGCGTCCACGGCGCCGGCAAAAGCGGCATCGGCGACCGAGAGGTCCACCTTCAGGTTCTCCATTCCGGCCTTTTTCAGGTAGTGCTTGGCTTTTTCCGGATCGAAGCTGTGTTGCGGTTGCGGATCCTTGGCGAATTTGATGGCCGGCGCGATCGGGTTGTCGTTGGCCACAGTGGCGTGGCCAAGAAAGATCTTGTCGACGATTTCTTGGCGATTGATCGCCCATTTCAATGCCATTCGCACGTCCGGATTATCAAATGGCGCCATCGTGACATTCATCGGCAAGGTATAGTGCCCGTAGCCAGTGACCTCGACGATTTCCACCTTGGGATTGCGTTTCAACATGCCGAGGGTCTTCAGGTCGGCGCGGCCGATATAGTCCACCTCCCCCGTGGACAGCGCCGCCATGCGAGCGGCAAGATCCGTGATGGCGATGAACTCCACCTCATCGAGATAGGGCTTGCCGTTCTTGAAGTAGTTTGGATTGCGCTTGAGCTTGGCCGAAACGCCGGGCTGGAAATTCTCGACGACGAAAGCACCGGTGCGAACGCCTGAAGCCCAATCCGCCTTGCCATCCTTGGCCGGCATGATGACCAGATGGTAGTCACTCATAATGTAAGGGAAATCGGCGTTGCCGCTCTTGAGGGTGAAAACCACCGTTTGCGGGCCATCCGCCTTGATGTCGGCGACGGAGTCCAACAGCGATTTCGCCGCCGATTTGGTGTCCTTGCCCATGTGATATTGCAAGGAGGTCACGACGTCATCCGCCGTCACGGTCTTGCCGTTGTGAAAGGTTGCGCCTTTGCGCAGCTTGAAGGCCCAGGTTTTGGCTCCATCCGAAGTTTCAAAGCTCTCGGCGAGGTCCGGTTGGACATTGCCTTTGGCGTCGACCTCAGTGAGGCTGTTGGACAGCGAGCCCGAAAATGCGGTTTGTGTGAACGTGTCGGGGTAGCCGGCCGGATCGATCGAATCCGTCGTCGCGCCATGAGCCATGCCGAGCTTGGCGAAGCCGCCCTGCATTGGTTCGGCCCGCGCCGTGCTCACGAACAGCCGGTCGGCGGCGGCAACGGTCAGGCCCGCGGCCAGCCCAAGATGAATGAAGTCGCGGCGGGAAACCTTGCCGCCTCCGATCAGGCTTTGCGCGATACCAAGCTTGTATTCAGATTCTGACATTTGACTCTCCCATTGCGGAGTTCTCCGCGTTATTTCTCGTCAAGCACCGGCGAACAAATCTGCTTATCGGCTCCCGCCACCTTTCCTTCGAATTTTTCCAATCCCAATCGGCTTGCGCCAATCAGGCCGTCACGTAGATGCCGCCGGCTTCGACGGTGACTGGAAATGTGCGCGCGCGAACGGACGGATCGACCAAGGCCGCGCCTGACTTGATGTCGAACTCCCAGCCGTGCCAGGCGCATCGAACGATCTCGTTTTCGCGATGATAGATGAATTGCGCCTGTTCAACGGGCGCGGTTGTGCCGCATTGCGGCCCCTCGCAAAGCGGAGCGCCGCGGTGCGGACAGACATTCAGCAGCGCGTGGAATGAATCTCCGATGCGGAAAATCCCGACCGAAAGGCTGCGGATCTTGGCGATGAACGGAGACCCTGTTTCGATCTCGTCGACGCGGCAGATATATGTCTTCTCGGGCATCGTATGCTTCCTCAGGCGGCATTCGCGGCTTGCGCGCGGGGGATGCGTTTGTAGACTTCCAGCGCGTTCAGTCCCATGATCTTGCTCCTCCAGGCAGGAGGGATTTGCAGCGTGTTGGCATCGTCGTAATCCCAGTGCGGATAATCCGATGCAAACATCAGCGTGTTTTCTCCGTCCATCGCTTCGAGCGTGGACCAGAGATGTTGGATGTTTGCAGGCTGCTCCAGCGGCTGCGTGGAAAAGCGGATGTTGCGCCGGCAATATTCAGACGGCAGCATCTTCAGCCATGGCGTCTCCTTGCGCAGCGCTTTGTAATCAGCGTCCAGGCGCCAAAGGACCGACGGAACCCAGGCGACGCCGCATTCGATGATCACGAAGTAGAGGTCCGGCCATTTCTCGAAGACGCCATGGGCGATCATGCTTGCCACGTGCGACATCGCCGACATGTGCAGAATGGCATGCGTTTCCCAGAAGAATGTTGTCGGGGCGGGAGCAATGGCAGTTGAATTCACGCCGCCATGCCCGCCCAGATGAATGGCGAATGGCAACCCCACTTCCGCGCAGGCTTCGTAGATCGGATGGTAAAACGGGTCGCCATACGGCTTGACGGACCCCTGGGAGGCGAGAACCTGGACCATGCGCGGATGACTGCCAAGACGGCGTATCTCGGCGGCAGCGAGCTTCGGATCCTGTGGCGCGATGATGATCGAGCCCATGAAACGATCGTCTTTCGGCAACCACTGATCGATCTGATAATCGTTGTAAGCGCTTACCAGAGCGCTGGCATAGTAAGGGTTAGCCAGGGTCGACGCCTCGATAGGCTCATCGCCGGTCAGGATCGCCACGTCGACTTTGTATTTGTCGAGGTGCTTCTCTTTCATGATGAGATAGTTGTCGGCTTCCGTTTTCGGACGGATGTCCTTGCGAGAGAAGTCCTGCGGGTGGAACCAGGGCCGATGGCCATGCGGAAAGGCGCCAACGGGACCTGTTTTCTCGCCCTCGATGAACATGTCTTTCCACAAGCCGGAGAGATAGGGCTCCAACACGGTGGCGCTTGACCAGTAATTATGACAGTCGCAGTCGACTATGAACACTTCTTCCGCTCCGTATCCGTATCTCGTCCCGGCGGCGCTGCCGGCCGTTGATCTGCTGCAGCTTCCGCCTTGAGTATTGTTTGATCAAGCTTATGATACGTGGAATATGATCGAGTTTTTCGATTGGAGATTTCATGCAACTTGATCACATCGAGACCTTTCTCGACATCATCGAATCGAGAAACTTCAATCGCACCGCGGATCGGCTAGGATTGACCCAGTCGACGATCAGCACCCGCATCAAGAACCTCGAGAGCGCAATCGGGTCCGAACTGTTCCAGCGCGGACGCGCCGGGGCGGAGCCGACCGCCGCAGGGCGCCGGTTCGAAGCTTATGCAAGATCCTTGCTGTCCACATGGTCGCAGGCTCGCCACGATGTCCGGGCGTTCAATCGTTTCGAAGGCACCTTGCGCGTCGCCGCGCAGGTCGGGATGACCCGCTCGGTTTTGCCGGGTTGGGTGGAGACGCTGTGTCAGGCTCTTCCCAAATCGTCGATCCATGTCGAGTCGGATTATTCAAACCAGATGGTCAGCGACCTGAGCATGGGAAATCTCGATATTGCAGTGCTTTATGCCCCGCGATACCTACCCGAAATCTCCTATGAGCATTTGATGGTTGAGGAATATGTGATGGTTTCCACGGTGGCCAGAACCCTCTCCGAGGTCGATCCCGAAACCTACATTCGTCCGGGCTATACGGTCCTGCTGGAGAAGGCCCATGCCGAATTGCTCGGCGAGTTGGCGATCTGTCGCCTTTCCATGGGATCGGAAACCTTGGCGGAGATGATGCTACGGCGCACGGGCGGCACCTGCTATATGAGAAGTGACGATGCGCGCAGGTTCGCCCTCGAACGCCCATCGTTCATCGTCGAAGGCGCTCCGACGCTGCATCAGCCGGTCCACACGGCCATCCTGGCGCGCCGCAAACACGAACCGATCATCCGCAAGGGAATCCGCGCCCTTCACGTTGCCGTGATGTCACTGGATATGTAATCGAAATAATCGATCATAACTCGGGAGGGATGCTTCTGTTGCGGGGGGCCTGGAACTGGCATCTTGGGTTCGACTTCGAACCGAGATGAATGATGAACGCACACGTTTCCTTGGGGGCCCCCGACCTCCTGCCGATGAGGCATCATCGGCAATGGGCACAAACCACATCGCAGCTTGTACTCTGCCGTCGTGTAATCGAGGAAACGCCCGATGTGAAAACTTTCGTTTTCACATCCCCGACGGATCGGATGTTCTGCTTCAGCGCGGGCCAGTATGTACTCGTGCACCTCAAGATCGAGGGTGCCGCGGTGACGCGCTCCTACTCTGTTTCGTCACCACCGACGCGACCGCTCGACCTGCAGATCACGGTGAAGCGAACACCGGGCGGCCTGGTTTCGAATTGGCTCCACGACAATTTGGGGGCGGGCGACGAGATCGAGATCGAAGGGCCGCTCGGCTCATTCAATCTCGATGACCTACCCTATGAAAAGCCGCTCTTCCTTTCGGGCGGCAGCGGGATAACGCCGGTGATGTCCATGCTGCGTGCGCTTACCGACCGCGCGGCCGACCAGGATATCTCATTCGTTCATAGTGCCAGAACGCCTGGTGATATAGTCTTTCGACGGGAATTGGACGCACTTGCCTCTCGCTTTCCCAACGTAAAAGTAACGTGCGTTTGTAGCCAGGAAGATCCCACCTGGAGTGGGCCGACTGGCAGAATAGACAGTCAGATGCTGCTGACCCTCGTTCCCGATCTCCACAACCGCACTATCTTTGCCTGTGGCCCTGAAGCGTACATGAAAGCCGCACGTGCCTGCCTGGATGCGATTGGCGTGGCTCCGTCACGGTACCACCAGGAGAGCTTCGGCGGCGGCAGCAGCCCCCAGTTGGAACCGGCCCCGACAATACCATCTTCGGTCCGTTTCGTCCGCTCCGGGATCGTGCATAACTGCTTGCCCGGAGAGACGCTGCTGGAGGCGGCGCGCCAATGTGGCGTCTACGTCCCAACCGCCTGCCAGCAGGGAGTTTGCGGCACATGCCGCATCGCCAAGCTGTCCGGCGAAGTCGCCATGGAGGATCTCGGCGGGCTGGCCCCTGAAGAGAAGTCGGCCGGCTATGTCCTGGCATGCTGCAGCCACCCTCAGGGCGCGGTTTCGCTCGATCTTTAACCCCGGGTGCTTGGTTCAGCATTGAAGCCGGCGCAGTAAGTGTTGAACTGCCGGTGAAGGCGTTGCGGGCGTAGCGGACTGATGCGCATCGACCTCAGCCGATATTGCTCAGAAGTCGAGAGCAACCATCATGCCACGGACTTCGGCCATTTCCAGCAGCAGGTCCTGCAGTCTGTCGTCCAGCGCGGCACCGGTCAGCGCCAGAAGCTCGGTGATGCTCTCTCTCATCGATATGACGGCGGCGCCTGTCTTCTCGGCGAGCAGCCGTCCGATGGCAGCCCGGATCAGCTCGTCCTGATCAGACATGCTTCACCTCCCGACGCACTGCAACCTCCCCTTGCTTTCCATGCCTCACCACCGCTTTCGACAACAGGGTGTGATTTCCCATACGGTATGTTTTTTGATGCGATCCCGGCGGCTTTGCTCACGCCAGCAGATCGTCTTTATCGACCTGCCAGTCGTTCAAAGCCGCCAATGAAGGCAGCGGCGAAAAATGGGCGGGTTGGACCGTTTCAACCGCTGCAAGCAGTTCCTGCGGCACTTCGTGCCGATAAAGCTGGGTGCATACGCCCCCTTCAACCATTGCCAGCAATTCCGTTATCGCGTCGAAAATCGGAAATGTACCCGTTGGTTCTTCCAGGATCTCGAAACGCCTCACCCGAAACCTCCCTCTTGCGCAAAAGTAGCGACTAACGCCGCTATCCCCAAGTGGTTCCCCAGGCCGGCACATTTTTTCGCGCCTTGGTTGTAGCGCATGCCGGCAGGGCAGTCATGCCCCAGGGTGCATAGCCAAAATCGCTACGCACCACTTTTAAATCTTGACGCGTGTCAATTTTTTATAAAACATGCGCAAATGCCGGATTGGCATCGGCCGGCGCTCTGGGAGGAGCAATGCCTGACATCGAAAAGTGCCCGACCTGGGCTGCAGTCCGCACATTCCAAAGCGGGCAGCAATCTGTTGGCGAACCATCGCGCCAGGCGCCGGGGTCGCTTGCGCGCCGTCTAACATTGCAGTCACCGGACAGCGACATTGATGCAGCCCATAAAACAATCAGGAGGAGGAAAAACCATGCGTATGTTCAATTGCCTGAAGCTTGGCACGAACCTGCTTGGCGCAGGCATGCTTGCAGCCATCGTCGCAGCGCCCGCCCATGCCGAGGATACGGCGAAAGTCGCGGCCATCGTCAAAGGCCTCGACAATCCGTTCTTCCAGACCATGCAGAAGGGCATCGAGGAACAGGCCAAGGCAAACGGCGTGAATGTCAGCGTCCAGGCCGCCGCCAATATGGGTGACGCCACCGGCCAGGCCGACCGCCTGACCGCCATGGCCATGCAGGATTTCGATTGCTACCTGGTCAACCCGATCAGCGTCTCCAATCTCGTCCAGGCGCTGGTGCCGGTCGCCCAGAAGAAGAAGCCGATCGTCAACATCGACTCGACCATAGACCCGGAACAGGCCAAGGCCGCCGGCTTCGCCGTCTCGACCTATATCGGCACCGACAATGTCGCCGCCGGCGCGCTGGCCGGCGAAGAGATGCTGAAGCTGGTGCCGAAGGGCTCCAAGGTCGCGCTGGTCGCCGGCATAGTCGGCGATGTCGGCTCCAACGCCCGCATCAAGGGCTTCAAGCAGGCGGTGGAAGGTAAACTCGACATCGTGGTGATGGTCAGCGCCGACTGGGATCGCGAAAAGGCGCTGACCGCCGCCACCGATATTCTCGCTGCCCATCCGGACCTCGCCGGCTTCTTCGCCGCCAACGACATCATGGCGCTCGGCGTCGAGCGCGCCGTGCGAACCTCGGGCAAGGACGTCAAGGTGATCGGCCTCGACGGCATCGTCGACGCGCTCAAGTCGATTGCGGCAGGCGAACTCACCGCCACCGTCGCCCAATATCCCTATGTCGTCGGCGCCATGGGCCTCGAGGCCTGTGCAGTGGCGGCCAAGGGCAAGGAACTGCCGGCCAACGTGCCGGCGCCGGTGCTGTTGATCAACAAGGACAATGCCGAAGCCTCGCTGAAGAACTTCCCGCGTCCCGGCGGCGACTATCCCGATCCCTTCCGCGAGATGCTGAAGTGAGCACACCTGCAGACAACGCACCCGCCGCCCATTCGGCGGGTGCGGAGGAGAGCCGCCCCTCCCTGGCGGCTCTCCTCCTCGATCCGTCCTTCTGGGCCGACTGGGCATCCGTCGTCGGCCTGGTCGGCCTCGTCATCGTCTTCGGCATCGCCCAGCCGGTCTTTCTCAGCGTCGCCAATCTGCAGGCGCTGCTGCTGGCGGCTGCGATCCTGGTCGTGCTGTCGATCGGCCAGACCTTCGTCATCGCCACCTCGGGCATCGACCTGTCGCTAGCGGCAGCCGTCATGCTCGGCGCCATCATCCTCGGCCTCGTCAACGCCGCCGGCTACGGCATCTTCGTCGCCTGCGTGCTCGCGGTTCTCGCCACCAGCGCGGTGGGCTTCCTCAACGGGCTGATCATCACCGCAGGCAAGATCCCCGACTTCGTGGTGACGCTCGGCACGCTGTCAGGCATCACCGGCCTTGGCCTCATCCTGTCGGGCGGCGAGCCGACCATGGTCGGCTCGACCTTCCTGCTCAGGCTCGCTTCCGGCTCGCTCGGACCGTTCGGTTATCCGGTCTGGGTAGCAATCGCAGCCGTCATCGTCGCGCATATCGCACTCTACCACACACGCTTCGGCGTGCATCTGCTGGCGACCGGCGGCCAGACCGAAAGTGCCGGCGCGCTGGGCATCCGCACCAACCGGGTCAAGATCGCCGCCTATACAATCTCGGGCTTCTGCGCCGGCATCGCGGCCATTCTTCTGGTCGCCCGCATCGGCTCGGCCGAACCGCAGATCAACACCAGCCTGCTCTTGAACTCGGTGGCGGCGGTGGTGCTGGGCGGCGTCAGCCTGTTCGGCGGCCGCGCCAGCATTCTGGGACCGGCGATCGGCGCGCTGATGCTCACCGCACTCGTCAACGGCCTGACCTTGCTCAACGTCTCGGCTTTCTACCAACCGCTTGCCGTGGGCGCCATCGTGGTGCTGGCGGCCCTGATCATGCGGTATCAGAAATGAGCGCGCCCCATCACATCCCCGCCGCTGAGGCGATTATCGCCTGCGAAGGGCTGAGCAAGCATTTCGGCGGCATCCGCGCCTTCACCGACGTCGCCTTCCAGGCCCGTCGCGGCGAGGTCACCGCCGTCATCGGCGACAATGGCGCCGGCAAGTCGACGCTGATCCGCAGCCTGGTCGGCGTGCATCAGCCGGACACCGGCAATTTGTTCTTCGACGGACGGGCGCGGCCCTTCGCCAACCCCGACGAGGCACGCAAGGCCGGCATCGAGACCGTGCACCAGAACCTGGCGCTGATCGACGAATTGACGGTCGCGCAGAACCTGTTCCTCAACCGCGAGATCGTGCGCCGCATCGGGCCGTTCGCTTTCCTCGATCGCAAGGCGATGAAGCGCGAGGCCCGTTCCATGCTGTCGCGGCTGTCGATCAACGTGCCGTCGATCAACCAGCGTGTGCGGCGCTTGTCGGGCGGCCAGCGGCAGGCGATCTCGATCTGCCGCGCTGTCGGCTCCGGCGCCAAGCTGGTGGTGATGGACGAACCGACGGCAGCACTCGGCGTGCAGGAGACCGCCAATGTCGAGGCTCTGATCCGGCGTCTGCGCGAGCAGTCGGTCTCAGTCATCCTGGTCAGCCACAATTTCGATCAGGTCCGCCGCCTGTCCGACCAGATCTGGGTGATGCGGGCGGGAAAGATGGCGGCGACCGTGCGCGCTTCCGAAACGTCCGGAAACGAGCTCGTCGCGCTGGTAACCGGCGCGGCATAGTCCTGCAGCATCAGACTTGAAATCAAAGGGAGTTCGCCTGTGGCACCAATTCGTGTCGGACTGATAGGTCTTGGAGAGGTCGCGCAGTCGATCCATCTGCCTGTGCTGGGCGATCAGCGCGACCGCTGGGTGATCGCGGGCGTGTACGACGTGTCGCCCAGCCTGGTGTCACTCGTCACCTCTGAATTTACGACGGCAAAGGCCTTCGACACGGCCGAGGCGCTGATTAGTTCGCCCGACATCGACGCGGTGTTCGTGCTGTCGTCCGACGACACCCACAGCCGCTTCGTGCGGGCGGCGATTGCTGCCAACAAACATATCCTGCTGGAAAAGCCCGCCTGCCTGACGGTGCGCGAAATCGACGATCTGCTGGCGCTGATGCCGGGCTACGACAAGACCCTGTTCGTCGGCTATATGCGCCGCTACGCGCCGGCCTATCTGGCGGCCAGGGACGAACTGCCGGCATACGCCGACATCACCCATGTCCGAATCTTCGACATGATCTCGGAAGGCCGGCACTTTCTCAAGAAGAGCCAGAACGTCCTCTATCCCAACGATATAGACCCTACCCTGCTGGCGCGTGGCGCAAGCGAACGCGACGCACTGATCCGCGAAGTCGTCGGCGCCGATGCGCCGGCCGACCTGGTGCGCGCCTATCGCGGGCTGACGGCGCTTTCCTCGCACCACATTTCGGCGATGCGCGGGCTGATCGGCGAGCCGGCGCGCGTGCTGGCCGCGCACCGCACCAATGGCGGCGCCAACACATCAGTCACCTTCGACTACGGCCATTTCGCTTGTCTCTACGACGCGGTGGTCGACGATCTCGGCCTGTTCGACGCCATGATCGAGGTGCGCTCGAACACCAGGCGTGTGCGCATTCTCTACGACACGCCCTACATCCGAAGCCTGCCGACGCGGCTGGAGGTCACCGATGCCGGCCCGCTCGGCCCGGTGACGAAGACCTTCGGCCCGCTCTATGGCGACGCCTTCTCGAATGAACTGGAAATTTTCCACCGCCACATCACCGAAGGCACAAAGCCTCTGACCGACCTCGCCGATTCACGCCGCGACCTCGCGCTGATGGCCGAGATCATCGAGCGGATGAAAGAAAGTGGCGGGCGCTGAGGCGCCGCCTGCCGCCTACTTCCCACAGTGATGGTCGTTGATCTTGTTCACCGCATTCGCGTCGGGTCCGACGCGATGATAGGAGCACGCGCCGGCGGCCGTCGTCACCAACTGCTGATCGTAGTAGCGCGGGCCGCCGAACAGGATGTCGATGAGATCGCCTTCGGCGGGAACGTAGCGTTCGGATTGGACCCGACGGTCGTGGTGCCGGTCGCCAGCGAAAGCCGGGGCGCAAGCGCTTGAGCCCATGGCGACAGCGAGAGCTAGGATCGCAACGCATTTGGTGGTCATGCCAATACCCTCCTGGCCATTCCGGAATCACACCATACATCCAAAACCGCCAGCCGGACAAAAGTTCCGGAGAAGACCGCGATAGGCTCTTGCCGAAGCCAGCTGCCTCGCTCATCCATGGTGCGTGGAAATGTGGAACCTGTGATGACCGATGCCAGCCTTCATCTCGTCGAAGCGACAATCGACCAACTGCGCCGCGCGCTCGATGACGGCACCGTCACCAGCGTCGAACTGGTCGGGGCTTATCTCAGGCGCATCGGGCATTTCGACCGCCACGGCATCAGCCTCAATGCCGTCCCAGTGCTCAATCCTGATATGTTCGAGGAGGCGGCAGCCTCCGACCGGCGCCGCCGCAACGGCGCCGTGCTCGGACCGCTCGACGGCATCCCCTACACCGCCAAGGACAGCTACAAGGTGTCAGGCCTGACAGTGGCCGCCGGTTCGCCCGCCTTCGAGCATCTCATCGCCAATGAGGACGCCTTCACCATCGCCCGGCTGCGCGCCGGCGGCGCCGTGCTGATCGGGCTGACCAACATGCCGCCAATGGCCAATGGCGGCATGCAGCGCGGCGTCTACGGTCGCGCCGAGAGCCCCTACAATGGCGACTATCTGACCGCCGCCTTCGCGTCGGGCTCGTCCAATGGCTCCGGCACGGCGACGGCGGCCAGCTTCTGCGCCTTCGGGCTTGGCGAAGAAACCTGGTCGTCCGGCCGCGCGCCGGCCACCAACAATGCGCTGGTCGCCTACACCCCGTCGCGCGGCGTCATTTCGGTACGCGGCAACTGGCCCCTGGTGCCGACCATGGATGTCGTGGTGCCGCACGCGCGGACAATGCCCGACATGCTCGAATTGCTTGACATCATCGTCGCCGACGATCCCGAGACGCGAGGCGATTTCTGGCGCGCGCAGCCCTGGGTCAAGCTGCCGAAAAGCTCCGATATGCGGCCGCCCCGCTATACCGATCTCGCACTGGCGGGATCGTTGAAAGGCAAGCGCCTGGGCGTGCCCAGAATGTATATCGGCCGCGACAGCGAGGCCGATGCGCCGATCGAAACCCGCGCCTCGGTGCTTGCCCTGTGGGAGCGGGCCGCGGCCGATCTCACGCGGCTTGGCGCCGAGGTGGTCGAGGTCGATTTTCCCGTCGTTTCCAACTATGAGCGCGACCGCCCCGGCACGCGCACCATGGTCGAGCGCGGGCTGATGCCCCAAGAGTTCGCCGAGCGCGAACTCTGGGATCTCTGCATCTGGGGCTGGGACGACTTTTTGCGCGCCAATGCCGACCCGGCTTTGCCCGATCTCATCTCGGTCGACGGCCCAAAGATCTTCCCGCAGCCGCCGGGCACGCTGCCCGACCGATATGAAGGCGGCTTCGACCTGAGGGAATATGTCGAGCGGGCGCGGTCCGGCGTCACGCCCGTCATGGAAATCCCGACGATTGAAGATGGCCTGAAGGGCCTCGAAGCGACAAGGCGGATCGATTTCGAGGACTGGCTGGACGCGCAAGGCATCGACGCCGTGGTTCTGCCCGCCGCCGCCGATGTCGGACCGGCCGATGCAGACATCGACGAGGCGTCCGCCGCCCTTGCCTGGCGCAATGGCACCTGGGTCGCCAACGGCAATCTGGTCTGGCGCCATTTCGGCATCCCCACCGTCACCGTGCCGATGGGAACCATGGCCGATATCGGCATGCCGGTCGGCCTGACTTTCGCCGGCAAGGCCTATGATGATGAGAGACTGCTGCGCATGGCCGGCGACTTCGAACGCTCCACGCAGCGCCGCACCCGCCCGCCGCGCACGCCGGAACTTGACGACGATGTGTTTTCAGGCCGTCCTGCCCGAGCCGGCGACAGCAAGGTGCCAGCGTTCGCGATCACGCTTGCCGCCGAGACGCGGCCTTCCGGCGACCAGGACGAGATCGTCATCACGCTCGAACTGCCCGGCGAGGCCGCCGAAACGGCCAACATCCAGGTGCATGTCAACGGAGAGGTCGTCGTGCTGCAGCGAAGCGGTGCGCGCCTCAGCGGGCATGCCCTCATTCCGGCCGCCGAGCATCAGCGCTTCCACAGCGTCTGGCGTGGCTCCTACGGTTCGATCGTGACGGCGGTGGTGCGGCTGGAGGATGGGCGCACCGCTGGCGCCTTTGCGGTCACCGGCGGGATAAAATGAGTGCTGGGCACTAGGAGGGCAGAGAGGCCAGCCATTCTTCCCAAAATTCCTGCTGAATGTGGACGAAACCGGAACCACGTCGACGCCATCGTCAAATATGTCGACCAGATCCGTCTCTTGGGGAAATCGCCCCATCGTCACCTTGCAGGCCATCAATCCGCGACTCTTCTCCATCACGGTATTTTCGGGATAAACATTGGCACTCGCCCCGTAGCAGAAGGGCAGCAAACCATCGGCTTCGAGCCCCTGACGGATCTGGAACAGAGCTTCGAAAAAATCTTCCTCTTCGGCCCTGATCACCTTGTCCCGGTAGCCGCATGTCAGGCTGCAGACGGCGCCCTCTACATGCAGCGTAAACACGGCTTCCTCGTCTCCGCCCGTGCCCCCTCCGACCAAGAATACTGTCCGCTGATGATCCATTCCACCCCCCTTTGCTGTTCACCGGATGGTAGTTCGACAGCGGCCGACTTTCTAGCCATTGCAGGAATTCAGACCTCGCTGCCTCCGCGGTTCGCCGCTCGCCTTTCGCAATTGGTGACTGACAGAGGCTACCCCCGCGCCGCCCAAAGCAAACCCCGCTCCACCATCAGCGCCATTTCCGGCACCGCGAACTCATCCGCAGTGTGACCAAGGGAACTGTAGAAAACCTTCCCCGCCCCATAGCGCCGTTTCCAGACGACCGGCATGACGACGCCGCCTATCCCCGGAAAATGCGCGTCGGTGAAGGTGGTGGTCGCCAGCACCTCATTGCTTGGGTCGACATGCATGTAATATTGCTCCGACCGGTAGGCGAAATCGCTGATGCCTTTTGTGATCGGATCGTCCGGCCGGGTGATCGCGACAGTATAGTCGATGATGTTGCCGGGATGCGCCACCCATTGGCCGCCGGTCATGAACTGATAGTCGGGCTCGTTGCGAGAACTGTCGCCCATACTGCCGTGGAAACCGCCGAGCCCGCTTCCCCCGCGAACGGCAAGCGTCAGGTTCTGCAACTCGGCCTTTTCGATCTTTGACATGGTGATGACAGGCACGATGAGATCGAAGGAAGCAAGCTCCGGATCGGCGAACATCGCCGTGCCCTCACCCAGCGTGACGTCGAAGCCGTTTCGCTCAAGCAAGGTGCGAACGATCTTCGCGCTCTGCTCCGGCGTATGGCCCTCCCAGCCGCCCCAAGCGATCAAGGCCTTCTTTGGCATGGTGTCCCTCCCTTGGAGCACTCCGCTTCGATCTATCTGGCGTCAGCGCCAGCCCAGCGCCGGCGCGACATGGGTCAGGATCGCCTCGATGACATGCGCATTGTAGTCGACGCCGAGCTGGTTCGGAACGGTGAGCAGCAGCGTGTCGGCCTCGGCGATTGCCTCGTCCTGCGCCAATTCCTTGATCAGCACATCCGGCTCGGCCGCATAGCTGCGCCCGAAGATCGCCTTGGTGTTCTCCTCGATGAAGCCGATCTGGTCGCGGCCCTCATTGCCGCGGCCGAAATAGGCACGGTCGCGATCGTCGACCAGCGCGAAGATGCTGCGGCTGACCGAGACGCGCGGCTCGCGACTGTGACCGGCCGCTTTCCAGGCTTCGCGGTAGATGCGGATCTGCTCGGCCTGCTGGATGTGGAACGGCTTGCCGCTCTCGTCGAATTTGAGCGTCGAGCTCTGCAGGTTCATGCCGAGCTTGGCCGCCCATTCCGACGTGGCGTTGGTGGCAGCACCCCACCAGATCCGCTCGCGTAAACCCTCCGAATGCGGCTCGAGGCGCAAGAGGCCGGGCGGGTTGGGGAACATTGGACGTGGATTGGGCTGGGCGAACCCCTCGCCCCGCAGCGTCTCGAGGAAGACCTCGGCATGATGCCGCGCCATGTCGGCGTCGCTCTGGCCTTCCGGCGGCGCATAGCCGAAATGGCGCCAGCCATCGATCACCTGCTCGGGCGAGCCGCGGCTGATGCCGAGCTGCAGGCGGCCGCCGGCGATGATGTCGGCAGCACCGGCGTCCTCGGCCATGTAGAGCGGGTTCTCGTAGCGCATGTCGATGACGGCGGTGCCGATCTCGATGCGGCTGGTCTTGGCTCCGACGGCTGCCAGCAGCGGGAACGGCGAAGCGAGCTGGCGGGCGAAATGATGCACGCGGAAATAGGCCCCATCCGCCCCCAGTTGCTCGGCGGCGATCGCCAGCTCGATGGATTGCAAAAGCGCGTCCGATGCCGAGCGCACTTGCGATTGCGACGAGGGCGTCCAGTGCCCGAACGACAGGAAACCGATTTTCTTCATAGCCATGCGATATAAGGATGCGCGTCAGGCTTCAATGCAAAAGAGATTTTTCGACGCGCCCAATCCAGGCTCATGCATCGCTATTTTCAAACGCGCCGATGCCTTGCGCGATCAGGTTGGTCGCCATGACCAGTGAGACGATTGCCGCGGAATTGAAGACGACGACCCACCATTTGCCGCCGGTCAGGAAGCCATAGCCGTCGGCGACAGCCAGTCCCCAGTCGGCCGATGGCGGCTGGATGCCGAGGCCGAGAAAGCTCAGCGTCGCGATCGAAAAGAACGCGTAGCCCAGCCTTGTGACCAGCTCGATCAAGATCGTTTCCCTGATGTTGGGCAGTATCTCCAGAAACATGATGGCGAGCGGGCCCTCGCCGCCAAGCCGCGCAGCGCTGACATAGTCGCGCTCCTTCTGCTCGCGCACGGCGGCGCGGACGGTGCGCGCCACCAGCGGCGCGTAGGCGATGCCGATCACCAGGATGACCGTTACATTGGACGGGCCGATGGCCACCAGCGTCATGGTGACGAGAACGATGAACGGAAACGCCATCAGCGTATCGAGCAGCCGCGCGCCGATGGCATCGACCAGGCCGTCGAAATAGCCGAGCACCAACCCGATGATGCTGCCGGCGGCGACACCGGCCAGCGTCGCCAGCGGCGCAACCAGCAGGATGTCGCGCGATCCGACGACTATGCGGGACAGCACGTCGCGGCCGAGCTGATCGGTCCCGAACCAGTGCAGCGCGTCGGGCGGCGTCAGCATCGCCAGGAAATCCTCGGCATAGGGATCGTAGGGAACGAAGAGGTTGCCTGCTATGGCGCACACGACCCAGAACAGAAGCAGCAGCGATCCGACCACGACCGACGGCGGCAATCCGGCGAAAGCACTGCGGATCCGGCGCACTGCCGGAAAGCCGGCCACGGAGCGCGGTGGTGCGGGAAACTCCGCCAGATCTGTCATGGCGAGGTCCGGCGGCGTTGCCGCGGATCGAGCAGCGCCAGTACGAGGTCGCCGGCCGCCGCCGACAGCACGAAGATTGCCGCCATCACCAGCACGCCGGCCTCGAGCATCGGGAAATCGCGTGCCTTGGCCGCATTCAGAACCAGATTGCCAAGCCCCTGGATGCCGAACAGCGCCTCGATCACCACCAGCCCGCCAAGCATGTAGCCGGTCTGCGTCGCCAGCACCGCGATGGTCGGCGTCAGCGCGTTGCGCAGCACGTGCCGAAAGATGATCTCGCGCCGCTCGAGCCCTTTCAGGACGGCGGTGCGCGTATAATCGGCGGCCATTGCCTCGATCACCCCTGCCCGCGTCATCCGGGCGATGTAGCCGGCAAGGTTCAGCACCAGCGGCAGCGCCGGCAGGATCAGATAATAGCCATGCGTCCAGAAGCCCGCGCCATCGGGCGCAACACCGGAGATCGGGAACCAGTTCAGCCACAGGCCGAAAACGATGAGCAGCATCAGGCCAGAAACGAAATCAGGCACAATGCCGAAGGAGACGCCTGCCATCACGATCAGCCGGTCGATCAAGCGGCCCGCATTGAGACCGGCAACGACGCCGGCACCAACGCCCAGCGGAATGAGAAAAATCAGAATAATGCCGGCAAGGGCGGCGGAGCGCTTGAGGCTTTCCAGCACGAAGGGCGCCACCGGCCCGCGCATCGACAGCGAGGTGCCGAAGTCACCGGTGACGGCCTTGCTGAACCAGAGCCAGTACTGGACGAGAACCGGCTGATCGGCGCCCAGCCGCTTGTTCAGTTCCGCCACCGCCTGCGCATCGGCAAAAGGCCCGAGCATCACACGGCCGACATCGCCGGGCAGGACCTGCCCGGCGAAGAACACCAGGATGCTGACCAGCCACAGCGTGAGGACAAGTGTGCCCAGACGCGCTGACAGAATGCGACCGGTCAGCATGTCGCGATCATGCCTGGACGAAGGAAACGCGATCGAGCAGCAGATGCGAGATCGCGGTGAAGCGGACGCCCTCGACCTTCGAGCTGACGATCCGGCTGTATTGCGAGAAGTAGCTGATGATCGCCGGCGTCTCGTCGAGCAGCAAGGTCTGGATCTTGCCGGCAACGAGGCGCTGTGCCTGCAGATCACGCGCCTTCGAGTAGTCGAGCAGCAGCGCATCATAGGCCGGGTTGTTGAAATGCGCCGCGTTCCAGGCTCCCGAACTCTTCAGCGTGGCGTTGAGGAAGATGTCGGGCGTGCCGCGATGGCCGTAGTCGGTGATGCCGAGCACCGAATCCAGCCAGGGCGAGCTACCGAAGGTCGCCGAGCCGTAATAGGCGTCCTGCGGCAGGACGTTGAGCTTGACGTCGATGCCGGCCTTCCTGGCGAAGTTCTGGATGATCACCGCATAGTCGGGAATGTCATAGGCGCGTTCGGTGGTCAGCGTCACCTCGAAGCCGTTCGGCACGCCCGCCTCACCAAGCAGGCGCTTGGCTTCCGCAATGTCCTGCTTGCGCTGTGGCACCGACGGATCGGCGGAAGGGAAGATCGGCGCGAACGGGGTGTCGTTGCCGACGATGGCGCGGCCCTTGAGCAGGCCCTTGACCACCGCCTCGCGGTCGATGGTGAGCGCCAGCGCGCGGCGGATGCGCTTGTCGGTGAACGGCGCCTGGTCGGTTCTGAGATGCACCTGGTCATGCGAGCTTGCCTGCACGCTCAGCAGCTTGAAATTGGGATTGCCCTCGATCGCCAGCTCCAGGCGCGTCGTGCTCGGGATGACGTCGAGCTGGCCGGCCTGCAGCGCCAGCACCTGCGCCTGCTCGTCGTCGAAAAACTTGATCTCGACCCGGTCGGGCAGCGCCTTGTCGCCCCAGTAGTCTTCATTGCGAACGAAGCTGGCGCCTTGCTTGGGACGGAAGGATTCGAGCTTGAACGGACCGGTGCCGTTGAAACTCTTCTCGAAATCGCCGGCATAGTCGGCCGGCAGGATGACGGCATTGTAGACGTCTGAGGAGACATAGAAGGGGAAGTTGCTGTTTGGGCCGTCGAGATCGAAGGCGACGGTTTCGTCGTCGACCAGCTTGGCGCCGCCCTTGGACAGGATGCCCTTGTAGGCGGACAGCGCCGACGAGCCGCTGGCCGGATCGACCAGCCGCTCGAAGCTCGCCACAATATCCCTAGCGGTGACCGCGCGGCCATCGTGGAATTTCACCCCTGGCCGCAATTTGAAGGTCCAACGACTGGCCGTCTCGTTTGCTTCCCAGGACAGAGCCAGCTTCGGCTGCAGACCATCCTTCGGATCGTCGAGGATCAGATACTCGCCGACCTGGCTGATCACCCCGATGCTGGCCGGATCGGTGACCGAAACCGGATCGATCGCCTTGGTCGGCTGGCCGAGCCCGACGCGAACCGTGCCGCCGGCAGCAGTCGCGGCGCGCGCGCCTCCAAGCCCTTGGGAAGCGGCAAAGCCGGTCAGGCCGAGCAGTGCGGCGTATTTCAGGAGATCGCGGCGCTTGAGAAAGCCGCCCTGATATTCGTCGACGGCGACATTCCAGATGTCCCCCGACAGATTGCGAACTGCGTCGATATCTCTGAGTTTGGTCATGTTAAACCCTGCCTTGAAATGAAGATTGAAAGCTATGCGACGGGTTCGCCGTCGAGATGGATGCGGTCGACGGCCTGCGGATAGAACGCGATGAGGCCCTTGATCTTGGGCATTTCCTCTATGGGATCCCGGTAGCTCCAGGCGATGTCAGGGCGCACCGAGCCGTCGCTCAGCAGGCCGGACCAATAGGAGGCGATGCCCTTGTAAGGACATCGCGTCGTTGTGACGGACGCCGTCAGCCGCTCCAGCCGGATGTCTTCCGCCGGCAGATAGAAACGCGTTGGCAGATGCGTCTCGAACAGCAGAACCGGGCGGTGGCTGTCGGCGATCGGCTCGCCGTCGAACCAGACCTGCACATGGCTGGAGCTCTGCAGCACATCGATGCGTGCGTAGGGATCGCGGGCGTGGACGAAGACTTCCTCTTCCTCCTCGAACCATTGGTCGACGGCTTTCCAGGTGAAGGCGATGCGGCCGGCCAGAGGCGCCAGGTTTTCATCCGGTGGCGACACGAACGCCCAGGCCGCGTTGGCGCTGCGCCTGTCACCGCTGTCGATATCCCAATAGGCGGTTTCGCCACCGACCGGGTGCGGTTCGCGATGCAGTGAGGGTCTCAGCACCGACGGGTCGACCGCTGACGGCGGGAAGAAATAGATCGGCAGGAAATGGTTGGAGCGCAGCACGAGCACGTTGCGGCTGTCGGCGATGGTGCGGCCGCCGAACTTGACGCGCACGCGCTTGGGGCTGTGCAGGACATTGACGAGCTGCGGCGCGGTGGCTTCGCGCGGCTGCAATCTTGGTGCAACGGTCATGATCGTTCTCCCGGCCTGACGTCAGGACACCGCGCGCGCATTGTCGCGTTGTTCGGCGAAGCGATTGGCTGGCCGCGCCAGGCCGAAGCGGTCGCGCAGCGTTCCCGGCGCGTATTCGGTCGGGAACACGCCGCGCCGCTGCAGCTCCGGAACCACCTGTTCGGCGAAATTCACCCAGTCCTCGGGCAGCAGCGGGAACATCAAGTTGAAGCCGTCGGCGGCACCGGAAACGAACCAGTCCTGCAACTGGTCGGCGATCTGTACCGGCGTGCCGGCGACGGTCGGCACCGAACCGCTGTTGGCGAGTTTGCGGGCGATCTCGCGCAGGCTGAGATTCTGCTTCGCCCATTGCCTGACCCGGTTGAGCGACGTGCGTCCGCCGTTGAACGTGCTCTCGTCCGGCAGCGGCGGCAATGGCCCGTCCGGCGGGAACAGCGACAGGTCCAACCCGCTCCAGCTGGACAGAAGGTCGATGCCGACCTGATCCGGCAGCAAGGTCTGCAGGTATTCCTGCTTTTCCCGGCCTTCTGCTTCGGAGGCGGCGACAACAGGCAGGATGCCGGGCAGGATCTTGAAGCTCTCCGGCCGCCTGCCGTGGCGGGCCAGCCGCTCGTTGATATCCTGACGGTATTTGATGCCATCTTCCTTGGTGCTGTAGATGGCGAAGTGCGCATCGGCCTGGGCGGTGGCGAAGTTCTTGCCGTCCTCCGAGGAGCCCGCCTGGACGATCAGCGGATGGCCTTGCGGTGGCCGCGAGACGTTGAGCGGGCCGCGGACCTTGAAGTGCTTGCCCTTGTGATCGATGGGATGGACCTTGTCGGGGTCGGCGAAATAGCCCGACGCCTTGTCGATCAGCAGCGCCTCGTCTTCCCAGCTGTCCCACAGCGCTTTGACGATATCGAGGAATTCGGTCGCACGCTCGTAGCGGAACGCATGTTCGATATTGCCGTCGCGGCCGAAATTGCGCGCCTCCTCGTCCATCGCCGAGGTGACGACGTTCCACGACGCCCTGCCCTTGCTGATGTGGTCGAGCGAGGCGAACATGCGCGCCACATTGTAGGGCTCGCTGTAGGAGCTCGATGCCGTGGTGATCAGGCCGATATGCTTGGTCACGCCCGCCAGCGCCGAGAGCAGCGTCAGCGGTTCGAGGCGCGCATTGGCGTAGTGGGCGACGCCGCTCTTGACCGAATCCCAAATCGAAACGTGGTCGGCGACGAAGATGGTGTCGATCCTGGCGCGCTCGGCCGCCTGCACGAGATCGCGGTAGAATTCGAAATCCAGCACCTCCCGGCCCGGTGCCCTGGGATGGCGCCACGACATCCGATGATCGCCCTGCGGGTTGAAGAAAAATGCGCTGAGGATCATGTGGTCTCTAGCCATGACGGCCTCCTTCCAGATCTGCTCCGGAGACCGTCGCGCTGCTTGCCTAAGCCGCGACAATCTCTCCTGAGGCATGAAAGGTAGATTGCGCTTCGGCTTAATCCGAGTAATTTTATAGAGATAATGCACTCCGAAAGCGGAAGCGATTGCCCTCGATGGCGGCGCTCGAAGAAAGTGGTTTCAAGTCCCCATGTCCTCCTCGGTTCTGAACGTAGACCAGTTGTCCGTCGCCTATGACGGGCGCAAGGGATCGCATCCCGCCGTCAGCGGCGTGTCGCTGCACATAGGCCAAGGCGAGGCGCTCGGCCTGGTCGGCGAGTCAGGATCGGGCAAAAGCTCTGTGGCGCTCGCCATCCTGCGTTATCTCCCGAAGAACGCCCGTATCGCGGCCTCAGCGCTTGAATTCCAGGGCCGCGAAATCCGCGACCTTTCCACCGAACAGCTGCGCCGGCTCAGGGGAAATCAAATCGCGGCCGTCTACCAGCATCCGGGCGCGGCCCTCAATCCAAGCATGACGATCGGCCGCCAGATCACCGAGACGATCATGCGGCACCGCCCGGTGCGCCTCGACGAGGCGCGCGAGCGTGCCGCCGAACTGCTGGGTCGGGTCCGGGTCAGCCATCCGGAGCGTGTGCTGGATCTCTATCCGCACGAACTCTCCGGCGGCATGCAGCAGCGCGCCAACATCGCCATTGCGATTGCGCTCGACCCGTCGCTGCTGGTGCTGGATGAGCCGACGACGGCGCTCGACGCCAGCGTCCAGTCCGAGATCATCGCCATCCTCTCCGACCTGCGCAAGGATCACAAAACCAGCATCCTGCTGATCAGTCACGATATCAACATGATCCGCCGCTCCTGCGACCGGGTGGCGGTGATGCAGGCGGGAACCGTGGTCGAAAGCGGCGTTGCGGGCGATGTCTTCGACAACCCCACTCACGCCTACACCAAAGCGCTCATCGCCTCGATCCCGGCGCTCAACTACACCAAGCGGGACGGAAGACTGGCGGAGACGGACGGCATGCCAGCGCACCCCACAGCCCAAGGCGAAGACGCCGGCTTGCCAAAAGAACGCCGGATCGCGATCGCCTGCAAAGGCATCAGCCATGTCTTCGGCAGCCAGCCAGTGCTGCACGGCATCGATCTCGACATCGGCCAGGGCGAAACCTTCGGGCTGATAGGCGAGTCCGGTTCGGGCAAGTCGACCCTGGCACGCATCGTCACCGGCCTGCAGACGCCCAGCGCCGGATCGGTCGAGCTGTTCGGCAGGACGGTCGCGCCGCGCGTCGAGAAGAGAAACCTTGCCGAACGCCGCGACGTGCAGATGGTCTTCCAGTCGCCGGATCGCACGCTCAACCCGCGCCAGCGGATAGGCCGCATCCTCGGCCGTCCGCTGCGGCGGCTCGCCGGCCTGCGCCGCAGCGAGGTGAGAGCCCGCGTCGGCGACCTGCTGGCCTCGGTTCGCCTCGCCGGCGCCACGGCCGAGCAGAAGTCGCGCTCGCTGTCCGGCGGCCAGCGGCAACGGGCGGCGATCGCGCGCGCCTTCGCCGGCGTGCCGAAGGTCGTCGTGCTCGATGAACCGACCTCCGCGCTCGACGTCTCCGTCCAGGCGACCGTTCTCAACCTGCTCAACGACCTGCAGCACGACAAGGACACGACCTATCTGTTCATCAGCCACGACCTCAGGGTGGTGCGCTATATGGCCGACAGGATCGGCGTGCTCTATCGCGGACGCCTGGTCGAAACCGGCACATCCGACCAGATCTTTCGCGGCCCCAACCACCCCTATACGGCACTACTTCTGGCGGCATCTTCCGATGAGGCCGAGCCGAAACTATCCGCTCCAGCCGAGATCGAGGCCACCGGTGTCCCGAACACCGGATGCGCCTTCGCCGATCGCTGCCCCCTGGTCCTGCCCGACTGCAGAAAGGCAGAACCATCAGCCATAGAGGTTGCGGCTGGCCACCGGATCGCCTGCTGGCGGCACGGCCAGGGTTTTTGAGCGGCTCAACAGCAGTCCGAAGGTCCGCAGCAACTCGGTTTCAGCAGCAGGCAGGTCGTCCGATGCATGGAACCTCTCCGACGGCTGGCGAGGCGGTGCAACATTGTCATGGCGTGCTGATTTGCCGACACTGGAAGCCCGGAGTTCCTGGTGCCCGCGCTGGGCCTGGGTGTTTCCTCGCATACAAATATATTCGTTCATGCTAATATATTGTGGTCATGCACATTCGTTCGTGACGAACATGTGGGAGGATGCAATGAAAACCATAAATCGCAGGTCTGCAATTGCTCTCGGTGTGACGGCTGCCGCGATAACGCCTCTGTTCACCCTGGCGGCGTCCGCGAAGGTCAAGAAATACGGCCCGAAGGAAGGCAAGGAGATTGCGCCCGGTGTCAGGGTGGTTGAGGTCAGCACCGGCGACTCCGACATTCCCGCCTACAAGAGCATCGCAGTCGTCGACGTGGTGTTCCAGCCCGGCGCACACGCGCCTCAGATGGTGATGGACAATGACATGGTCTGCACCATTACTTCAGGCGCATTCACGATCAAGAAAGCCGACAAGGAATTCAAGCTCAAGGAAGGCGACATGTACACCTGCGCCAAGGGCAAGACCGACGAGGCGACGAATACAAGCAAGGAGGTCGGCGTGCATCGTATCGCCGTCCTGATACCTGCCTAGAGCATGATGCCGAAAAGTGTGAAGCGGTTTTCGGACGACATCATACTCTATCTCTTTGATTTAGAGACGGATTCAGATTTCAGCTCGATTCGACCTGAAATCATCCGGCTCTAGCAGACCGGATTCCGGCCGGATGGAAGATCGCACGCCGTCCGGCCGTCGCTTGCGTACAGCCGGATGCTGGCCTCGTCCGGCCAACGCCCTTCAGCAAGAAGATTCCGTCGCTGGTGCCAGCCGGATCGCAGTCGCATGCTCGCTTTCCGTTCAGGCACAGTGCGATACCGGAATTGGCTCTTGAACGGCCAAGTCGGACACGCGTAACATCGCGCCATCTGAATTGAGTCTGCTTTATTAGTCCGGACTAACCTCCGGATTGGTTTGGATATTTCCCTTGAACACGCAAGCAATCGGCGGCGCGCCGGAGCGCGGCAAATCGTTTGCCCATGTGGCGGAAGCCTCCTGGGGCAAGGGCCTCAGCACCTTGCTCCGCATCGTGCGCATGACGCTGCGCCATCCCTGGCAGGTCGCCATCACCATCGTCTCGACCTTTATTGCCGCGACCTTGCAGCTTTTCATTCCCCGCCTGCTGGGCCGCGCCATCGACCAGGCGCAAGGTGTGATGGCCGCGGGTGCCGGCGCTGCCGCGGAACAGGCGCTGTGGAATACGGCGCTGACGCTGCTCGTCGTCTCGATCCTGCGCGGCCTCTTCACAATGGCGCAGAACTACTATGGCGAGGCCGTCGGCCACCGCACCGGCTATGAACTGCGCCTGGCTTTCTACGAGAAGATCCAGCGCCTGAGCTTCGCCTACCACGACAGGGTCCACACCGGCGATCTCATCACGCTCGGCCTGCTCGATCTCGACGGCGTGCGCATGTTCTTTTCCACCGGCATTTTGCGCGTGGTGCTGCTCGGCGTGCTGCTCGGCGTCGGCGCCTATCTCCTGGTCAGCACCGATCCCGTGCTCGGGTTGCTCAGTCTGAGCTTCGTGCCCTTCGTCCCCTGGCGGTCCTCGGTCACCCAGCTCAAACTGCGCAGCACCTGGCTGACGTTGCAGGAGCGCCTCTCGGTGCTGAGCCGGGTGATGGATGAGAACCTCGGCGGTATCCGTGTCGTGCGCGCTTTCGCAGCGCAGCGGCATGAGCTGGAAAAATTCGATCGCGCCAAGCGCGATGCACTGGACCTCGCCAATCAGCGCGTCGACATCCGCGTCGCCAACACCAGCGCCATGAATTTCTCGTTCCTGGCCGCCATGGGGCTGGTCCTGTGGTTCGGCGGCCAGAAGGTGATCGCAGGCCAGATCAGCGTCGGCACGCTGGCGCAGTTCCTCACCTTCATGACCATCCTGCAGATGCCGGTGCGCCAGCTCGGGCTGATGGTCAACTCCTTCGCGCGCGCCTCGACCTGCGGCACCCGGCTGTTCGAACTGCTCGACGCCGAGCTCGACATCGAGGACGCGCCCGGCGCCAGGGATCTCGTCGTCAGCGACGGCGTGCTGCGCTTCGACAATGTCGGCTTTCGCTATGAGGGCGCGGGCGGCCGGTCGACACTGTCCGGCATCTCCTTCGAGGCCCGGTCCGGCGAGACCATCGGCATTGTCGGCCCACCGGGCAGCGGCAAGTCGACCATCGCGCATCTGATCCCGCGTTTCTACGACGTCACTTCGGGTTCGATCACCATCGACGGCCAGGACATTCGTGAGGTGACGCTGAAATCGCTGCGCAAGGCCGCCGGCGTCGTGCAGCAGGATGCGTTCCTGTTCACCACCTCGATCGAGAACAACATCGCCTATGGCAATCCCTGGGCGCGCGAGACCCGCATCGGGCAGGCAGCCGAGTACGCCCAGCTGCACAATTACATCATGGGCCTCCCAGCCGGTTACACCACGGTCGTCGGCGAACGCGGCGCATCGCTTTCCGGCGGCCAGCGGCAGCGCCTGACCATTGCGCGCAGCCTGATGCTGCGGCCATCGGTGCTGGTCTTCGACGATTCGACCGCGGCCATAGACGCCGGCACCGAACAGCGCATCCGGGCGGCGATGAAGCGCTTCGCCAGGGACCGCGTCACGCTCATCATCTCGCACCGGCTGAGCTCGCTGATGCATGCCGACCAGATCCTGTTCGTCGAGGGCGGCCGGATCGTCGAGCGCGGCACGCACGAGGAACTGCTGGCGCTCGGTGGCCGCTATCGCGCGCTCTACGATTTGCAGCTGCGGCCGGACGATGAGCGGCCTGTCGTGGCGGGAGCCGCATGATGTCGACACAGGCCGACGACGACAAGGAAGATACCAGCCGCCGGCCGACAAGGGCCGTCGTGGGCTCGCATCGCGACGAGGAAGAGGTCTTCGGCAAGGCCTACGACCCGCGCATCGTCAGGCGTATCTGGAGCTTCGTGCAGCCGTATCAGAGCCGGATCTTCATCTCGGTCGCCGCCGTACTGGTGTTCACGCTGACCCAATTGGCGATCCCGCTGGTCATCCGCTACGCCATCGACCACGGCATGACGGCCGGCAAGCTCGACCAGTCGGTGATGATCGCCGCGATCGGCGCTTTCTCGGCGATCATCCTCATCAACTATGCCGCCTCTTATGTGCAGGAAAGCGTCGTCGGCAAAGTGGCCGAGAACGTGCTCTCCGACCTGCGCCGCGCCATGTTCAGCCATCTGCAACGGGTCTCGTTGAGCTTCATGGACAAGACCGAGGTCGGCCGTCTGATGTCGCGCCTGCAGGGCGACGTCAATTCGATGCAGGAATTCCTCGAAACATCCGTCATGTCGGTCGGCGACATCGTGCTGTTGTTCGGCATCGTCAGCGTGCTTTTGTGGCTGGATTTCCGGCTCGGGCTGCTGACGCTGTCGACCATGCCGGTGCTGTTCATCGTGCGCCTGTTCTGGCTGCCGCGCGCCAAGGTCGCCTTCATGGCCGCGCACGAAACCAACTCGATCGCCAATGGCGCGCTGGCCGAAGGCATCCACGGCGTGCGCACGGTGCAGAGCCTGGAGCGCCAGCACGTCAATTTCGACCTCTACGACGAGAAGGTGCTGGCCAATCTCAATGCCCATCTGACCTCGGCGAAATACGCGCAGGTGATGGTGCCGATCGTCGACACGCTGACCGGCATCGCCATGGCGACCGTCATCGTCGTCGGCGGTTCGATGGTGCTGTCGCACAGCCTCGACATCGGCGTCATGGTGGCGTTCCTGTTCTACATCCAGCGCTTCTTCGACCCGATCCGCTCGCTGACCATGCAATACAGCGTCATGCAGCGCGCCATGGCTTCGGGCCAGCGCATCTCCGAAGTGCTCGACGTGCCGGTCGACGTCAGCGACAAGGACGGTGCTATCGCGCTGTCGAGCGACATGGACGGCTCGGTCGAGTTCAGGAACGTCACCTTCGGCTATAGGCGCAACCAGCCGGTGCTGAAGAACATCTCCTTCCGCGTCAACCCGGGCGAGACCGTAGCCCTTGTCGGCCCTACCGGATCGGGCAAGTCCAGCTCTATGGCGCTGGTGCACCGCTTCTATGATGTCTGGTCGGGCGAGGTTCTGGTCGGCGGCCATGATGTGCGTGACCTAACCCAGGATTCGCTCGGCGATCAGGTGGCGATGGTGCTGCAGGAGCCGTTCCTGTTCTCCGGCTCGGTGCTGGGAAACATCCGCTACCACAAGACATCAGCCAGCCGCGAGGAGGTGGTGCGCGCCGCACAAGCCGTCGGCGCGCACGATTTCATCGAGAACCTGCCCGATGGCTACGATACCGAACTCGAGCAGCGCGGCGGCAATCTCTCGCTCGGCCAGCGCCAGCTGATCAGCTTTGCGCGTGCACTGGTGGCCGACGCCAAGATCCTGGTGCTCGACGAAGCCACGGCCAGCATTGATTCCTACACCGAGATGCTGATCCAGAAGGCGCTGATCACCCTGCTGGAAGGCCGCACCGGGCTGGTCATCGCCCACCGTCTTGCCACCATCCGCGGCGCCGACCGCATCATCGTGCTGCAGAACGGCGAGATCGTCGAAAGCGGCAACCACGACCAATTGATGGGCCGAAAAGGCCTCTACGCCCGCCTCTACAACATGAATTACGCCTCGTTCGACGACATTTCCGAAGGCGAGCTGGAGTTGGATGCGGCGGTCGCCAAGGCGACGTGATTGGGCCTACCACAGGCGCCTACGCCATTTCGGGGCGTTTTGAACCTTCGCGGATGGCCTTGTGCACGCCGCGCTGCAGATCCATGAATGCAGGGCTTTCCATCACCTCTTCGCGGCGCGGGCGCTCGATATCGACGTTGAAGGTCTGCGTGATGCGTCCCGGGCCGATCCCCATGACGACGATGCGGTCCGACAGATAGACGGCCTCCTCCACATCATGAGTGACAAACAGGACGGTCAACCTGTGTTCCTCCCAGATCTGGGTGAGCAGTTCCTGCATCTGATGCCGGGTCAAGGCATCGAGCGCGCCGAAGGGCTCGTCCATCAACAGCATCTTGGGCCGGTAGGAAAGCGCGCGCGCAATGGCGACGCGCTGTTTCATGCCGCCCGAGAGTTCGGCCGGATAGCGGTCGGCGCTGTCGGACAGCTTGACGAGTTCGAGATGTTCCAGCGCGATCCTGCGGCAGGTCGGGCGATCGTAACCGGCGGCCTTGAGGGCAAATTCGATGTTCTGCCGCGCCGTCAGCCAGGGAAGCAGCGTGTAGGACTGGAAGACGACGCCACGGTCGAGACCCGGCTGCAGGATCGGCGCGCCATCGATGCTGAGATCGCCGGCGTCGAAGTCCTGCAGTCCGGCCACGATCGACAGCAGCGTGCTCTTGCCGCAGCCCGACGTGCCGACCAGGGAGACAAACTCGTTGTCGGCAAGATCGAGATTGATGTCGCGCAGCACTTCCGTGCGCCGCTCGCCGGTGCCGAAGCTCTTGTGGAGGCCGGCGATCCGCAATTTGGGGGGGCTCATCGGCTGGACCTCATTGCGAGCGGCCCTCTTGCTTGAACAGCACCTTTTCCAGCGCCTTCATCACCTGGTCGGTGATGAGGCCGAGCAGGCCGAGCAGCAGGATGTAGCCGATGATCGTGTTGGTCTGGAAATACCGCTGCGACACGGTGATGCGATAGCCGAGCCCCGAAGTCGCGGCGACAAGTTCGGCCAGCACCAGCCAGGTCCATGCCCAGCCGAGGCTGATGCGCAGCGTATCCCAGATGCCCGGCAAGGCGCTGGGAACGACGATGCGCGTCAGGATCTTGCGATCCGGCAAGCCGAGTGTACGCCCAAGGCCAATGAAATCGGCTGGAACCCGTTTCACATTGTCCATGATCATCAGCACCTGCTGGAAGAAGGTGCCGATGAAGATGATCAGGAATTTCTGCGAATCTCCGGTGCCCGCCCACAGGATGGAGAGCGGCACGAAAGCGACGACCGGCATGTAGCGGATGAAATCCACCAGCGGCTCGATGGCCGCTTCCCAGGACCGGAAACTGCCGATCAGCACGCCGATCGGTATCGACAGGGCCGAGGCGATGAGGAAGCCGATGGAGATACGATACATCGAGGCTTTGAGGTCCAGCCACAACGTGCCGTCGGCGGCGAGCTTGGCGATCTGCATAGCTACGCTGCCCGGCGACGGCAGGAAGATCGGCTTTACCAACCCCAGTCCGGTCGCCGCCCACCAGGCAAGGCCGAGCCCGACGAACACGGCCACCGCGATGATCAGGAAGCGCGACCTGGCGATGGGCACGCCGATCCCGGAGGATCGGCGGCGCCTCGCCGGTTTCGTGACCGGTCCTGCCGCCGGTCGCTCCCGGGGCATCTGTGTCACCACCGCGATCCGGCCTTCGTCATTCCGCAGCCTTGACGAAGGCCGGGTCGATCATCTGCTCCGGCGTCACATCGGCCTGCAGCAGCTTGGCGTTCTTGGCGGCGGCTTCGACATCGGCGAAGGTCTTGGTGGTGAAGTCGCCTGTCAGCGCCGTCTTGTTTTCGGCGAGTGAGTAGTAGCGCACGCCGTCAAAGGCGGTGTTGAGGTCCTTGACGTCCGAACCGACGGCCTTGGCGATGATGGCGCGTCCACCGGGCGTGTCGGCATTGTAGTCCTTGAGCGCCGCGTCCCAGCTCTTGATCATGGCCAGCACCTGGCCGGGCCGCGACTTGATCACCTCGTCACGCACCACCAGCACGTCGCTGATCAGGCCGGGATCCTCGCCGGCGGTGAACAGCAGCTTGAGGTCCTTGTTCTGCGCCATGGCGACGGTGAGGTACGGTTCATAGGTCACCGCGACCGGCACCTGGCCGGCGATCAAGGCGCTGCCGGCATCGGACGCCGGCATCGGAACCGGCTTGACATCGTCGATCGACATGCCGTTCCTGGCGAGCGCGTATTTGAGCAGAATGTCGCTCGTCGTGCCTTCCTCGAAGGCCACCTGCTTGCCCTTGAGGTCCGCGATGGAGGTGACGTCCTTGCCGGCGATGATGGCGTCGGCGGTCATGGAGACGTCGAGCAGCAGCACGATCTTCACCGGAAGGCCGGCCGCGACCATGCCCATCGCCGTGTGGGTGGCGATGTTGGCGGCGTCGAGCTGGCCGCTTGCAAGTGCTGCATTGATGTCCTTGTCCTCAGCGAAGTTGACGATCTGGACGTCGCTCAGCCCGTTTGTCTTGAACAGGCCCTTGGCCTCGGCGACATGCCATTGGCCATAGCCGAGCCAGGGCTCGATCCCGATCTTGAACGCTCCTGCCTCGGGCGTGGTGGGAATGGCCGCATCGGCTGCGTAGGCTGCCGGGGCGGCGGCCAGCCCGATGGCGGCGGCCATCACGAGCGCGCGAAATTGTCCTGTTAGGTTACGCATCATCTTTGTTCCCCTTGATGATCAGACCGCTTTTTCTAACCCAGGCAGCCGGTCTGGTGAGACTGCGGGTTTCTGCTCTTGCGGCACTGTGCCTCGGCATCTTACCTGCCACTTCATGGTGAAGTGCGAGGATATTTCAGCGTCAGCGGGAGCGGATGTCAAGGCTAAAATACATACATGCATATACAAGTTAGAAAGACTCAATTTTCACGCTTTTCCGGATCGATCCGGTCGAGGAAATCTGTCGCCCGATCAGCTCCGGCAACGGGTTCGCTGCCGACCATGACCGCGACTGAAAAGGCAATAAGGGAGGAGACCGGCGTGTGGCTGCGCGCGCCGGCCCGCAGGTTCATAACCAGCGTCGGCGACAGGAAAAGACCGGCCCGCAGCACCGCGCGCCAATCGGCCGGCAGCATGCCGCGCCGTTTGAGCTCCAGCAGCAATGGCCGCCACAGCGCTGTCGCCTTGACCTCCAGCAGGTCGCTGCGGACGGGGCTCAGGTCCCAGTCCGTGTCGACATGGAGCAGATTTCCGTCCAGCCGCGCCTGGGCGCGAAAAGCCTCTGTCGCGGTCGCCGGATCATAGAGCCAGAACGGATGGGCAAAGATGTTGTGGAACGTCGCCTTCACCTCCGCCAGCAGCGTCGGGATATGCGAGCCGGCAAAGGCGGGATCGAAGAAGGACAGTTCCGCCCTCCCCGCCTTAGCCGTGTACCAGACATTGGCGTTGTGGGCGTCGCCATGCGCGACCACGCCGCCGGCATCGGCGAGCCGGTCGGGTCGCAAGCGCACCGCGGCGGCATCGAAAAGCTCACCGACGCTGTGGGTGTACTGCTGGCCGTTGATGACGAATTTCAGCCGGGAAAACCGATCCCAATCCAGCTCGGCACCGGGAAAGACGAACGGCTTGCCGACATAGAAATCGGCCAGCCGGCCGCCTGGCGACAAGCGTGTGTTTGCATCGATCAGCCGCTCATGAAACAGCCTGTGGATCGGCTCCGCCGAGACCTCCGCGACAGTCACCGGATGCAGCGTCTCGAGATAGACCTTGAGCAGCCTGGCCGACAGGTCGCGCTCGGCAAGAACGGCTTCTTGCCGCTTGCCGGCATCGTCCTGCGCATCTAGCGCGAACAGCACATCCGAAAATCTCGGATCCGTGCGGCGGCGGTAGACAAGGATCTGCTCGCCGGGCTGCGCCGACATGTGTATGGGTTGGTCGACCGGCAGGCCGGCGCGCGACAGAATCTCGGCGCGGTAATACTCGCCCGTCATCGCCTCCTCCCGCTCCTCCTGATGGAACTTGAAGAAGTAGGCCTTGCCGTCGTCTTCGAAGAAGCCGTTCAGGGAATTGAGGCTGTATTTGTCGAAGTTGATGCGCACATTGCGGGGACTCATCGCGAACAGGTCGCCCAGCAATGCCGCCAGCGCGCTTTGTGCTTCGGCAACATCATGCTGCGCGAGTGCCCGGATCTGCGCCGTGCGACTCGGTGTCTGCGTCATCTGTTGTCCTTCTTGGCCCGTCCATTCGAGAGCGAAAGTGTTCTCGTCAACACATGTATATACATTGACAACGAAACCGCTCCGACTTGCATTCGTCCTGCTTCCGTTAGCTGCTTTTTGAAGGGGAATAGCGGCTGCCGAGCGAGTAGCGGCTGCCGGCATAAGTCAGCTTGCTGATGGTGGCCACCACCGCGCCTGTCCATGTCCGGCGGTGCAGGAAAAGGCAGCAGGCGCCGACATCGATGCCCAGATGCCGCGCCGTCTCGGCGTCGGCCGGGATCGCCGAGATGATATGCTCGACTTCGGTCACCGGGGTTTTCTGCATGAGATAGTCGTAGGTCGCCGTCTTCGAAAAATCCTGCTTGTCGTAATCGGGAATGAGGCTCGGATTGACGAAGCGCTCTTCCAGCTGTACCGGCAGATCATTCTCGAAATTGACGACGACGGAATGATAGATCGAGACGCGCTTTGGAAACTCGAACGACAGCGCCAGCTCCTTTGTCGGCATGATGGTTTCGAGGACGAGGACTTCGGAACGATGCCTGTTGCCGCGCTCGACGATCTCGGCTGCGATGTTGTTGATCTCGATCAGCGTCGATTGCGGCCGCGGCGGCGCGATGAAGGTTCCCACACCTTGCAGGCGGATCAGGAACCCGGCCGAGGTCAACTCTCTGAGCGCCCGGTGAACCGTCATCCGCGACACGCCGAGCGACGCCACCAACTCGTTCTCGGACGGCAGCTTGCGATCCTTGCCCCACCGGCCCGTTCCGATGTTCGCCAGGATGTAGTCCTTCACCTTCTCGTAAAGAGGGCTGGCCGTGTCGGGCAAAGTGATCATTTCAAAAGTCCTTTCCGGCGATTCATCGGAAATCACGACTGCTCGACAGGTTGCCGCATGCGGATGATTGTTTTCAAGCCGTCGCTGTGTCCCGCCAACAGCCGCTCATAGGCAGCCGGAATGTCATCCAGGCCGATCTCCTGGTCGATCAGCGCCAACAGCGGTTCGCTGAGTTCACCTAGCATCCGCACCGCCTCGGGCAGCTCATCGGCAAAGGCGTGGCATCCCAGCAAGCCAATTTCGCGTTCGACCAGCGTATTGGGATCAATGTCGAGGCGGCCATGGAAAATGCCCACCATGGCGATCGTGCCGCCGGGATCGACAACGCCAAGCAACTGGTTGAGCGCCGCGACGCTGCCGGTCGCCTCAATGGCCGCGAGCAGCGGGGCATTGGCGGTTGCGGCGGCAACGGCATCTCGGTTCAGATCGACGATCCTGGCACCCGTCACCTGCGACACGCGGGCGCTGCGAGCTTGGTTGCGGTCGGCGACGAGCACGGTGCCGGCGAAGGTTCGCGACAGCAATAGCGCGGCAAGACCGCCGATCGGCCCGCAGCCAACGACCAGCACGGAGCCGGCCGTTTTCGGCAGGCGCCGCACCGCGTGCAGCGCCACCGCCAGCGGCTCGGCCATCGCCGCGACCCGCTCGTCGAGCCCGGCATCGATGATATGCAAAAGCCGCGCGGGCAGCACCGCCTGTTCGGCAAACCCGCCGTCGCAGATTTCTCCCACAAAGCCCAGCGACACACAGAGATGCCGCCTGCCGCCATGACATTGCGCGCAGTCTCCGCACCAGAAACGGGAATCGGCGACCACCCTGTCGCCGACGGCGAAGGCGTCCACGCCCGCGCCGATGGCAGTCACCGTGCCGGTCAACTCATGGCCGGCCGTCGAAGGCGACCGGCTTATCCACTGTCCCGTGCGGAAATTGTGCAGGTCCGAACCGCAAATGCCGGCGGCGTCGACCCTGAGCTTCACCCAGCCCGCATCCGGCACGCCCGGCGTGGCGATGTCCTCGATGCGCAAGTCACCAGGTCCATACAGTCGTGCGGCCTTCATCACGATCGCTTCCGCTCAACCGGCGAGATAGCGGTCGCGGATTTCCGAGACCGCGTTCTCATGCGAGCTGAAGCCCTCGTAGCGGGCGAGCCTGCGGGCGTGCAGAGCGAGTTCAGGATAGGCCACCGAGGTGACATAGCCGACCGACGAGCGCTTGACGAAATCCGTTACCGAAAGCGGCCCGTAGGTCCGCGCCCAACGGCTGGTCGGCAGCACAGCATTGGGACCGAGAACGAAGTTGGCCAGCGTCACCGGCGTGTGCGGACCCATCAGGATTTCGGCCGCCTCGGTGATGCGCCCGAGATGCGCGAACGGCTCCTTCGACAGGATCTCGAGATGTTCGGGCGCATAGTCGTTGATGAAGCGGTAGCTGTCTTCCAGCGACGCGGTCAGCACGATGCCGCCGCGCTTGCCGGTCAGCACCGCGCGCGAAAACTCCACACGCTGTTCGGTCATCCGCGACCAATGCTCGGGAAGTGCAGCAAGCGCTGCTTCTGCAACCTTGCGGCTGTGCGTCACCAGATAGGCCGAGGAATCCGGCCCGTGCTCGGCTTCGATCAACAGGTCGAGCGCGGCAAGGCCGCCGTCAACGCTGTCATCGGCAAAGATGATCGCTTCCGACGGGCCGGCCGGAAGGCCTGTGTTGATGACCGACGACAGCACGCTCTTGGCCGCGACCACCCACGGGCTGCCGGGGCCGACGATCTTGAGCGCGGGCTTCACCGTCTCGGTGCCGTAAGCGACGGCGGCAACTGCCTGGGCGCCGCCGCATTTGTAGACCGTGCCCACGCCGGCGAGACGCGCGGCGACGAGCGTTGCCGCATCCACCGAACCATCCGATGTCGGCGGCGTCACGATGGCGATCTGCGGCACGCCGGCAATCACCGCCGGCACCGACGTCATCATCGTCACCGACGGAAAGGCGCCCTTGCCGCGCGGCACGTAGAGCGCAACGGATGCGATCGGCGTGTACCTGTCGCCGGCATAGGCGCCCGGCCGGACTTCCTTGAGCCACATCGTCTCCGGCTTCTGCTCTTCGTGGAAATGCCTGATGTTGTCGATGCCGAACCGGATGCTCTCGACGACGTCCTTTTCCACCTTGTCGAACGCCGCGTCGAACTCGGCTTCCGACACCTGCAGTTCGCCCTCGGCGACACTGGCCTTGTCGAGTTCCCTGGCAAAGCGGATCAAGGCGGCGTCGCCTTCGTCCTTTACGGCCTGGATGATCGGCCGGACCTTCTCGACGAAGACCGTCAGATCGGCCTCGGCGCGCTTCAGCAGACTGGCGCGCTGGTCGGCATCGATGGATGACAAATCGTGGAAGCTGATGTCGGACATAACTGCTCGTTCTCCTGGAACTCTTGGAACGCAATGACGGTTGGCGCAGGCCGGCCATATGCTGCGGGCCGACAGGTCGACCCGGGACAAGGATCAAAGCCGTCGAGAGGCTTCACTTGGACAAAAGTATATACATGTATGTATGATGGTCGCCAGCAATTTTTCCATCATCCTTCCCTTCGAAACTGCGGAGACAAACCTGCCTCATCAGATCGAGGCGAGAAAGCCGCCATCGACCGGAATGGACTGGCCGGTTATGTAGGCCGCCGCATCCGAAGCGAGGAACACCGCGATGCCGTGCAGGTCGGAGAGATCACCGAAACGCCGCTGCGGGATCTTGGCCAGCATGGAGTGCTGCCATGCCTCGTTGCTGTAGAAAACGTCCGTCATCGCCGTCCTGAAATAGCCCGGCGCGATGGCGTTGACCCTTATGCCAAGCTCCGCCCACTCCGCCGCAAGGGCGCGGGTCATGCCGAGCAGCCCCGACTTCGACGAGCCATACGGCACCGCGGTGGGAATTCCGACTTCGGATGTCAGCGAGCACAGATTGATGATGGCACCAGGACGGCCGGCATCGCGCATCTGCCGCGCGGCGGCCTGGGCGCAGAAGAACGCTCCCTTGAGATTCGTGTCGACGATCCTGTCCCACAGCGCCTCGTCGACATCGAGCGAGGGCCGCACCTCCTCCATCCCGGCATTGTTTACGAGAATGTCGAGACCGCCAAGCAGGCCGGCAGCCTCGTTGGTGGCTGCGCGGCAGCGGCCGACATCGGTGACGTCGAGAGCGATGGCGTGCGCCACTCCGCCGGCGGCGCGGATGGCTGCCGTGGTGGCCTCCAGCGAGGCCAGGCTGCGCGCCGTGACCGCGACGTCGGCGCCGGCAGCACTCAGCGCCTCGGCGATGCTGCGCCCGATGCCCCGGCTTGCACCGGTGACAAGCGCCTTCCTGCCGGACAGATCGAAGAGAGAAGCGTTGCGCATGTGATCCTCCTGATCGGTGTTGGCCTCGGCGCCGGTATCAATGCTATCAGATCGCAGGTTACATATACAAGCATATACAAATCATTTCAGCTGCGGTACTGATGACGAAATCCGCTGCAAAGGAGCCCACCCGTGTCGAAAGCCTCGGATATGGTCCGCACCGAAGTCAACCGTTTGTCGCCCTACAATTCCGGGCTCACCATTGACGAGGTCATGGAGCGATACGCACCGGCCAGGATCGCCAAACTGGGCTCCAACGAAAACCCGCTCGGGCCCAGCCCGACGCTAGCCACGACGATGCATGCCGGCTCCGAGATGTTCCGCCTCTATCCGGACCCCGCCGGGCGCAAGCTGCGCCAGGCGATCGGCGACAAATATGCCGTCGCCGAGGGCCAGATCATCCTCGGCAACGGTTCCGAAGACCTTCTCTCCGTCATCAGCCGTGCCGTGTTGCGGCCGGGCGACGCGGTCGTCACGCTCTATCCGTCGTTCCCGCTGCATGAGGACTACGCAACGCTGATGGGGGCGACCGTCAAACGCGTTGTCGTCAACGACGATCTCACCATCAATGTCGATGCGCTGGTCGAGGCGGTGCGCGAACGGCCGCGCATGCTGCTGTTTTCGAACCCGATGAACCCGGTCGGCAGCTGGCTCTCCGGCGGCGATCTGTCGAGGGTTCTGGATGCGGTCGGCGACGAGACGCTGATCGTCATCGACGAAGCCTATGCCGAATATGCCAAGGGCGACGATTATGCATCGTCCCTGCCCTATCTCGAAAAGCTGGAGCAGCCATGGATCGTGCTGCGGACCTTTTCCAAGGCGTTCGGTCTGGCCGGATTGCGGATCGGCTTCGGCATCGTCGGTGACCCGGAGCTGCGCGCGCTGTTCGACCGCGTCCGCACGCCTTTCAACGCCAACGCGATGGCCCAGGCCGCCGCACTCGCGGCACTGGCCGACGACGAACACCTTGCCAGGGTCGTCGCGCTGGCCAATGCAGAGAGAAAACGCGTCGAGACTTTCCTGGCGAGCAAGGGCCTCGATGTCGCTGCCTCCAGGGGCAACTTCCTGTTCTTCAACTGCCGGCAAGATGCTTCCGCCTTCGTCGAAGGCCTGCTGCGTCACGGCGTCATCGTCAAGCCGTGGAAGCAGCAGGGTTTTGACACCTATGTGCGAGTCAGCATCGGCTCGACAGCGGAGAACGACCATTTCATGGCCGTTCTGTCGGAGCTGTTGTGAATACACGCTTTGGTCGGGATTCGGACGGGCAAGTTGACCCGCGCCTTGCGGCTGCGATGTGCCAGTTCGGACACGATGTCACTCTGCGGTGCAGTTCGTTGAACGAAGGCAATAGATTTTTTGGGCTTCAAGCCGACAGCAGGCCTTAACTTTCGCGGCGTGGGTTTTTACATCTCGGGGGTCTGCAAACGATCGACGCTGAGGAGGCTCCCTTGCAGCAACCAGATGACATCGCCGCCCGCCGATTGGGCATTCTCATCGAGCAATATGTGGAAGCGCGCAAAAAGCGCTACGACTATGTGTCGACCGAGCAGGCCTATCGGGCCATCCGGCAGGTCCTCAAACCCGCCATTCCCGATCGCGAACTCGACGACATGGTCGCCTCGCTTGCCGTGAAGAACGGCCTGGCGGTCGTTTTCGACCGCCAAACCAAATCGTCTGCCGATCATGTTCCTCGGGGCACAAGGCCCTAGATCAACGCAGGTCTGCAGGCGTCGAGCGCCACATCGATACGGGGCCAAACGGCCCCGTATCGATGTGCATCGCCGGAGGAACGAGCGATACACCCGCGCCGTAGGCCTGTGTGCCGCGAGCCGACGGGCGTGGCGGCTTCAGGCGGCAGTGCTGACCTTGCCCGGCTCAAGGATCGACTTGACCTTGTCGGCGACGGCGCGTCCCAGATCGGCGTTGTTTCCGGCAGTAAAATGGATGCCGTCAACACCATCCGTGGTGAGGTAATCGCCGGCATTGAGGAAATCGATCTTCATGAAATCCGCCATCGCCTTGTACTGCCTGGCCAGATCCCTGGATTTTTCGTGCCCGCCACCAAACATGCCCTCGAACCACGGATCGGGCATCGGGGTCAGCGGCGGCGGCGCAATGACCAGCGCCTTGGGAGCCGGATAAGGGGTGCCGATGCCGCCGGCACTGGTCAGGATCTGCCCGACCAGTTTCGCCATTCCATTGGCGATCTCATAAGGCGTCCGGCGGAAATAAGACTTGGTGTCGTTGGTGCCGAGCATGACGATGACCAGGTCGAGCGGCAGATGGCTGGCGATGGCCGAGGGCAGATAGTTCGCCCCGTTCAGGCGCGGATCGTTGGGGTCGTCGAGACAGGTCGTGCGCGCGCTCAGGCCTTCTTCGATGATGTGGTAGCCCGCCCCCAGCGCCGCCGCCATCATACCGGTCCAGCGCTGATCATAAGGGTAGCGGTAGGTCGGCGACCCTTCCTTGACCGGAACCCAGCCCCAGGTCAGCGAGTCGCCGTAGCACATGATGTTTTTTGGCGGTGACATCCATGTTTCTCCATCTGTTTGCAATTGTCTGAACGCCGGCGCACTTGCTCTTCGCCGTTTCAAATCAGGGGTTTCGCACGCGCACTCCGTAGAAGATCGCCGCGCCGAGGATGATGACGCCCTGCGCGATGAGCTTGCCGGGCTCGTCGATGCCGAGCACCGTCATCACCACGAACAGCAGCGCAAAACACAGCGCCCCGAAGAAAGGCCCCCAGACGCCGCCGTCGCCACGACCGAAGACGACGCCGCCGAGGATCGTTGCCGCGACCGCCAGGATCGGCAGGTCGAGGCCGATACGGACGCTGCCGACGGCGATGGAACCGGTCTGCACCAGGGCGGCGATCGCCGCTATCAGGCCGGCGAGCGTATGCGCCAGGATGACCGTGCGCTGGACCGGCACGCCGGAAAAATGCGCGGCTTCGGCATTCTCCCCGACCGAAGCGACGTAGCGGCCAAAGATGGTCCGCGACAGAAGCAGCCACACCGAAGCGGTCAGCAGGACCCAGAACAGCACCGGCGTCGGAACCGACAGGAATTTCGTGTTGTATAGGTCGTTGAACAGCTTCGGCACATCGCCGGGCGGATTGCCGCTCGACAGGAACTGCACCAGCCCGACCAGGATGATGCTGACCGCCAGCGTGACGATGACCGCCGACACCCGCCGGTTGCCGATCATGAAGCCGTTGAACAGGCCGATGACGAGGCCGGTGGCGAGCGCCAGCACGACGAAGAAAGGCATCGACGCGCCGGGGAAAGTGCCCGACGAGATGAAATAGTTGATGAGCAGGATGATGCCGCCGCCAGAGAGGTCGATCGACTTCACCCGCATGACGACGAGCTGCCCCAGCACCAGGATGCCGAGCGGCACGATCTGCCTGACGAAGATGCCCATGATGTTGAGGTTGAGCATGTTCGGCCGCGCGATCCACAGCGTCGCCAGCAGCACGATGAAGACAAAATAGGACGGCGGGATGCGCAGCAGACGCCGGGCGATCGGATTTGCGAGAACGGCGGCCATCGCTCAGAGCCCCATTTTCTTGCGGGATTGCAACCCGACCACCGCCAGCAGGATGCCGCCCTTGATCGCTGTCTGAACAAAGGGCGAGACGTTGGCGAGGTTCATGCCGTTAGCCAGCAGCGCCATGACCAGCGCGCCGATCACTGTGCCGTGCAGGCTGCCGATGCCGCCGGAGAGCTGGGTGCCTCCGAGCGCCACGGCGGTGACGGTATCGAGTTCGAAAAGCAGACCGACATTCGGATCGCCCGACACGATGCGCCCGGCCAGGAAGACACCGGCAGCGGCCGCGAAACAGGAGCAGACCACATAGGCGAGGATAATGTTGCGGCGGTCGGAGACGCCGAAATTGCGGGCAGCGCTTTCGGCGCCGGACGCGATGCCGCCGCCGATCGCAAACAGATGCAGCCCGTACCGGGATCCGTAGAGCAGTTTCCACGCTGCCAGGATCACGGCGATGCCCCAGAAAACCGGATAGGGAATGCCGAAGAAACTGCCCGAGACGGCATCGATGACGATCTCCGGCACGGTGCCACCGGAGACGGGACGCAGGATGCGCGTGATGCCGAGCACGATGTACTGCGTCGACAGCGTCGCGATGATCGGATGGACGTTGAAGCGGGTGATCGCCAGGCCGTTGGTCAGCCCGATGAGTGCCGCCAGCACGAAGACCGCCGGGATCAGCACGATCGCCGGCTGGTCGAGCGCCAGCACCGCGGTGGTGAAGCTGATGACCGAACCGACCGACAGGTCGAGCCCGCCGATGAGCACGACGACGAGCTGTCCGATCGCCGCGATGATCAGCGGCATCGCCTGGGCCACCAGGTTGAAGAGGTTTTCGGCCGTGGCGAACTGTGTCGTCTCGACGGCCAGCCACAGCGAAATGAGCAAGGCGACCAGAAGCGGCAGGCCCCACAGGCCTTGCCGGGTGTTCCGGCCACTCAGGATGTTGAAAAGCGAACGATGCATGGAGGCCCCTAATGCTGGCGCGTGGAACCGCCCATCAGGGCCGCGTCGAGGATCTTGTGTTCTGTCGCCTGCGCTGCCGGCATTTCGGCAACGATGGTATCGTCGTGGCCGACGTAGATGCGATCGCAGAGCCCGATCAACTCGATCGTCTCACGCGACAGCACCAGCACGGCGCCGCCCTTGGCGGTAAAGTCGCGCAGCAGGTGGTAGATCTCGGACTTGGCGCCGATGTCGACTCCGCGGGTCGGCTCCTCGACCAGCAGAAGATCGAGATCGGCGGCCAGGTAGCGGCCGAGCAGAACCTTTTGCTGGTTGCCGCCGGACAGGGAGCCGACCGGCGCGGACGGCCCTGCCGCCTTTATGTTCATGACCTCCATCATGCGGGCGATCACGTTTCGATACGGCCGCGCCGCCGCGAGTTCGGATCGCCTCGAATGCAATCCGATGGCGATGTTGTGGGCGATCGGCAAAGCGAGGAAGAGCCCCTCTTCCTTGCGGTCCTCGGGAACGAAGCCGACCCTCAGCTGCTGCAAATGGCGAACGCCTGATGATGGCGGGAGCGGCATTTTCAGCGCTTTGCCGTTGACGGAAATCGTCCCGGCGGAGGGATGATAGCGGCCGATCAGCGATCTCAGGAAGCGCTGCTGGCCCTGTCCCTCCAGGCCGGCCAGGGCGACGATCTCGCCCTTGTGCAATGTCAGCGACAGCGGCCGCGATGTCTCGGTGATCCTCAGGTTCTCGACGCGCAGGATCTCGTCGCCTTTGTTATCAGTACGATCGGGAAAAAGGTCCTGGAGTTCGCGTCCGACCATCATGGCGATGAGTTCGTCGGTGGTGATCTCGGATACCATTCTTGTGCCGACCAGTGCGCCGTCCTTCAGCACCGTCACCGTGTCGCACAGCTCGAAGATCTCCTCCATGCGATGCGAGATGTAGACGATGGCTTTTCCCTTATCGCGCAGCCGGCGGATGTTGCGGTTGAGCACATCGACATCGGCCGCGTTGAGCGCCGCCGTCGGTTCATCGAGGATGAGCACGCCGGCGTCGGCCTGGATGCAATGCGCGATCTCGACGAATTGCCGCTCGGCTATGGTCAGGTTTGAAACGAGTTGCGACGGGTCGAGCGTGAGGCCGAGTTCGCCAAGCGCCTTGGCGGTCTGGCTGCTCATCACCCGATAATCGATCGAGCCGAACCGGGTCGTCGGCTCCCGGCCCAGAAACATGTTTTCGGCGATCGACAGATTGGGCAGCAGCGAGTGCTCCTGGAAAACGGTCGAAATGCCGGCATCGAGTGCGGCTCGCGGCGATTTCAGATCGAGCTTCTCCCCGTTCATGAAGATCTCACCGGAATCGGGCTGATGCACGCCCGCCAGGATCTTCATCAACGTCGATTTGCCGGCGCCGTTCTCGCCCATCAGGGCGTGGACGCTGCCCGCCTTGAGATCGAGGGAAACGGAATGGAGCGCCCTGCTCCCTCCGAACGCCTTCGAAATGTGGGACATCTCGATAAGATTGGTCACGAAACCCTCGAACGAACCGGATTCGACAGATGGAATGGCCTGCGGGGAATGCTTGTCCACTCCCCGCCAGCCACGGCGCCGTCACTTCTTGCCGTAATATTCCTTGAGCTTGTCTTCTGGCAGTTCGCTCGGCCACCAGACATTGGCGGTGAGGTCGTCGCGATAGTATTTTTTGGCCTTGTCCTGGTCCCATCCGTCGGGATTATAGACATAGCGTTTGTAGAGCTGATTGCCTTCCAGAAGGGCAACGGCGGCGCGCACGCCGGCCGCACCTTGGGCGGGGCTGTATTCCGGCGAGATCGACTTGAACCCGTCCGTGATCCACTGGCCGAAATAGCCATTGTTGCCCTCGCCCGAAATCGGCGGAACGGGCGTGCCGAACTGCTTGAAGACATCGACGCAGGCGCGCGTCATGTCAGCGCCGGACGACCAGATGCCGTCAACCTGTGGGTTGTTCAGATAAAGCGTCTCGCACAGCTTCTTGGCCTTGTCGTACTGCCAGTCACCATGCTCCTCGGCGATGATCTGCACATGGGTGCCTTTAAGTGATTCCAGTAAGCCGTTGTAGCGGTTGGTGTCTTCCGGATGGCCGGCCAGGCCACGCAGGACCCAGATCTTGCCGTTGTCGCCGACGGTCTTGACCAGCCAGTCGCCCATCACCTTGCCGAAATGCTCGGCGCCGCCCTGGATTTCGGTGGTGTAGGCGTCGGAATCGATGCGGCCGGTGTGAAGGATGACCGGGATGCCGGCGGCGACCGCCTTGGCGATGCTGGCATTGGCCGATGTGCTGGTCACCGGCTGAACGATGATCGCGTCGACATGCTGCGCGATCAGGTCCTCGATGTCGGCCACCTGCTTTTTCTGGTCGAAGCCGGCATCGAGCAGGATGAATTTCGAGATGCGCTTGTCCTTGGCCGCGGCGTTCTCCGCCTCATGCGCCACCTGTACTGTCCAGGTGTTGGCGTTGACGCCGAAGTCGCTCATGCCGATGACCCAGGGCGGGTCCTTCTTGAACGCACCGGCCGCGGTCATGCGCGTGTCGTCGGGGCGCGGCGCCACGCCGTCCATCAGCTTGATGTCTTCCGCATGCGCCAGCGACGTCGCGGCAAGCGTGGACGCAACGAGCATCCCCAGGCCGACGGTTTTCAGCAATCCTAACATTAAACTCTCCTCCTTGTGGTTGCCCCGGCCTACGAATTCGTATGGCCGGCCGTACGAATGCGTACGGCCATGAGACGCTCTCCCAATGCATGCTCGTTGTCGCAAACCGACCGATGCACGCAATTCTCCCGCCCCCGAACACATGCGTGCCGAAGCCCAATTCCTGCTGGACGATGATGACGGTCGAGAACTCCTCCGGGCACTTTAGAAGCACAGCGGATTCGCCCTGTCAATAGTTAGTCATGTTGAATGACTATTCCCTTGCTTGCCTTTCATCGCTCCTCTATCCATCATGATTGGCGCTCGCCGGCTTCGGCGCGCTGTCAGTCCCGGCGGGAAAAACATGCGATCAGTCTTGTGCTACGGCGACTCCAACACGCACGGCCAGATCCCCGGCAGGGGGCCGCTCGAGCGCTATGGGCCGGGTGAACGCTGGCCGGGGATATTGCGTTCTCAGCTAGGCCCCGACTGGTATGTCATCGAGGAAGGATTGAGCGGCCGCACCACCGTCCACGACGACCCGATCGAGGGCGCCCACAAAAACGGCAGAACCTATCTTCGCCCCTGCCTGCAGAGCCATGCGACGCTCGACCTCGTCATCATCATGCTCGGCACTAACGATTTGAAGATCCGCTTCAACAAGCCGCCGTCGGAAGTGGCGATGGGGATCGGCTGCCTCGTCTACGACATCAAGGAGCTGGCGCCTGGGCCAGGCGGCTCGACGCCCGAGATCATGATCGTGGCGCCGCCGCCGATGCAGGACGACGTCAAGGAATGGAAGTCCATCTTCGCCGGTGCGCCGGAGAAATCGCGCCTGCTCGCGCTCGAGTTCGAGGTTCTGGCGGACTCGCTCGAACTCCACTTTTTCGATGCCGGCTCGGTGGTCTCGTGCAGCGAAGCGGACGGCTTTCACATCGATGCCGAGGCGCACAGATTGCTGGGCACCGCACTTGCCCGCGCGGTCGATGCCATCGGCTGGAGCCGCTCGACATGAGCAACCATACCGCCGCGAGGCAGCGCGCTCTTACCGACGGGGCGACCCTTGCCTGACATGAGATTCGCGCCACCCAACCCCTTGCGCATCGCCGATCGTGCGAGCGGGCTGAATGCTTTGAGCGTGCGCAGCTACAATGAGCGGCTGGTGCTGTCGCTGCTGCTTCAGAACGAAGGCATTTCGCGGATGGAAATCGGCGAAAAGACCGGCCTGTCGGCGCAGACGGCCTCGGTCATCGTCCGTTCGCTCGAGCAGGAAGGCCTAGTCTCGCAGGGCGAGGCACAGCGCGGCCGCGTCGGGCCGCCCACCATCCCGCTTTCGCTCAACCCGGAGGGCGCCTATGCGGTTGGCGTCGGCTTCAGCCGGCGCAGGATCGACATCGCGCTCATCGACTTCATCGGCACAGTGCGCTTCCACACGCAGTTGCCGGCGGATGAAGCCAATCCCTTTCCGCAAAGCAGCGAACTGTTCGGCGCGATCAGGCAAGCCATGACCAGCCTGCCGGTCGAGGCGCGCAGCCGGGTTGCCGGCATCGGCCTGGCCGTTCCCGACGATGTCGACACGATGGCTGCAACCCGCAACGGATCGAGCACCTCGCTGAAAGCCTTGCAGGGGGAGATCGAGGAACAGATCAAGCTGCCGGTTTTCGTGCAGAACGATATCACCGCGGCAGCCGGCGGCGAGAGCATGTTCGGCGTCGCCAAGCCGCTCAACGACTATTTGTTCTTCTATCTGGGAGCACGGCTGCAGAGTAGGCTCATCCTCAACCACCAGATCTACAAGGGAAACTCCAGCGCCAGCTTCGATCATGGGCTGATGCGCCTGGAGAGCGAACTGACCAAGCGCCGGCGCCCGTCCGAAATCATCTGGAGCAGCAGCCCCGAGTGGCCTGACCTTGGCGAGGCCTACAGCGAATGGCTAGGGGAATGCTCCAACCGCCTGAAAGCCTCTATTTCCGCACTGACCCAGTTTGTCGAATTCAGGACGGTCGTCCTGTCCAGCTACGCGCCGCAGAAGATCGCCAAGGCCTTGTGCGCCGACATCGGCCGGGAATTCCCCGGCATCGAAGCGCTGCCCGCGCGGGTCAGCATCAGCCCGAAGGCCGTCGGCGCGGCAAGCCTGCCATTCAGTTCGCGCTTCATGATCCAGTGATCGAGCCGAACCGGCGTTGCCGGTCGGCCGATTACGGGCTCTCTGCAGGTCCATCGATGATTTTCAAATGACAAGGCGATTCCGCTTGCCAGGACGCCTCACTTAATAGCATGTTAAGTGAACCCTGAGATCGCCATGAAAATCGCTGCGGATCACGCACTCAACGACAATGCCGCAACCAGCGCCGAAGCGCGCCGCTCGACGGTATTGGGCGATCGCATCAAGGCCTATCGCACCACGCGGCGCCTGACGCTGCGCCAGCTCGGCGACATGATCGGCACCACCGCCAGCTTCCTGAGCCAGCTCGAGCGCGGCCTTTCGGGTGCCAACACCAGCACGCTGATGCTGATCGCCAACGCGCTCGGCATCAGCCTCGCCGATCTTTTCGACGAACGCGAGGTGTCGCCGCACGCGGTGCTGACACGGGCCGAACGGCCGGCGCTGCCGACCAGCGAAGGCTACCGCAAGACGCTGCTGTCGCGCCGGCCGATCCGCGAGATGGAAGTCTATTGCGGCGAGTTCGCCGTCGGCGGCTCCACCGGCGACGTGCCCTACACGCATGGCAACGCGAACGAGATGTTCCTCGTGCTGCGCGGACGCGTGCAACTGACGCTCGGAGACGAGAGCTTCACCCTCGAAGAGGGCGACAGCATCGAATATTCGACCTCGACGCCGCACCGGACGATCAATGTCGGCGATGCGGTGGCCGAAGTGCTGTGGATCATTGCGCCGCCGACAAGCGGCGCCGTCGACCTCGACCAATATGTAGCCCGGAAAACGCTCGCGCCCGGTCTGCCAAAATCAAACAGCGAGCCATCGGAGGGTTAGAAAATGGGAAGCAGATCAAGATTGGCCGGGTTTTTCGGCGCCGCCGCACTGGCCTTGCTTGCGGCCGCCGCTCACGCGCAGAACGCGCCGCCGGCCGGAACCGTCGTCGACGGCTCGTTGAAGGGCAAGACGCTGACCTTCGTCTCCTATGGCGGCATCTACCAGGACGGCCAGGTTGCCGCGCTTAAGGAATTCGTCGACAAGAGCGGCGTCAAGCTTTTGAACGACGGACCGACCGAAATCGCCAAGCTTCAGGCGCAGGTCGAATCAGGCAATGTGACCTGGGATGTCGTCGATACGGATGATTTTCCGCCCTTCGTGCATTGCGGAAAACTGTTCCAGAAACTCGATCTGACCAAGCTCGACATCTCGCACATCCCGCCCGGACAGGTCGGCGAGTGCAGCGTGCCGGCGATGAATTACGGCATGGTCCTGATGTACAAGAACGACACCTACAAGGACAATCCGCCAAAGGACTGGAAGGATTTCTTCGACACCGCGAAATTCCCCGGCACCCGCGCCATCGACGGCAGCGGCAGCCCGCTCGGCGGCCTGATCGAACAGGCCATCCTGGCCGACGGCGGCAAGGTCGACGCCATGACGCCTGCCGATATCGACAAGGGCATCGCCAAGATCAAGGCGATCGGCCCCGACACCATCTTCTGGAAGACCGGCGCAGAATCCCAGCAGCTTGCCGAATCCGGCGAGGCCGACATGATCATCATGTGGACCGGCCGCGCCATGACGGCGGTCAAGAATGGCGCTGCCTATACGCCGGTGTGGAAGGACTGGCTGGTCGTCATGGATCAGCTGACCATCCCGGTCGGCGCCAAGGACCCCGATGCCTCCTACGCGCTGATCAACGCCTATCTCGGCAAGAAGTCGCAGGAGATCCTGACCGAGCAGACCTCCTACTCGCCGATCAACAACGAGGCACAGCCAAAGGTCGACGCGTCCGTCGCCGCCTTCCTGACCAACACGCCGGACCACGCCAAGCTCGGCTATCAGCAGAACATCAAGTTCTGGGTCGCCAACTTCGCCGCTGCGTCCGACAAGTGGACGGCGCTGATGGCCGGCAACTGAGCCGGCCATCACTGAGGTGACGGCGTGAGCCAGACATCGCATACGCCGACGGCCGGGGGTGATCATCCCCGGCCGTCAGGCGCCGTGCAGGGACCGCAGCGGCACCTGCGCCTTGCCGCCTATCCGTCGCTGCTGGCGATGCCGGCCCTGCTCCTGCTTATCGCGGCTATGGGCTATCCCTTGCTGACCGTCACGCTGCGCAGTTTTTCGGACCCGGCCTGGGGCCTGCAGAACTACGTCTGGTTCTTCTCCACGCCGGTGAACGTCACCGTCCTGTGGCGCACCTTTTCCATCGCCGCCTGGGTCACCATCGTCTGCGTCATCGCCGCCTACCCCTACGCCTATCTCATGACGGCGGTCGGGCCGCGCCTGCGGCTGGTCCTCATCCTGTGCGTGCTCGTACCGTTCTGGGTCAGCGGCGTGGTGCGTACCCTGGCCTGGGTCATCCTGCTGCAGGATTCCGGCATCATCAATTCGGTCATCAGGCTGCTCGGCTTTGACGGCGTGAAGCTGATCCGCACGCAGACCGGAGTCGTCATCGGCATGGCGCAGGTGTTGCTGCCGTTCATGATCCTGCCGCTCTATTCTGTCATGCGCGGCATCGATTTGCGCCTCGTGCAGGCGGCGCGCAGCCTCGGCGCGCGGCCCGCACGTGCCTTCCTGCAGATCTATCTGCCGCTGTCGCTGCCAGGCGTCTTCGCCGGCGCCATCATCGTCTTCATCCTGTCGCTCGGCTTCTACATCACCCCTGCCCTGCTCGGCGGCCCGCGCAGCACCATGCTGTCGACGCTGGTGCAGAGCCAGGTGCTCAGCCTGCTCAACTGGGGACGCGGCGGCGCCATGGGGGTCGTCCTGCTGGTCGCGACCTTCGTGCTTCTGGCGCTCGCCGCACCGCTGATGCGCCAGCGCCACAAGCAGGCGGCCAGATCATGAGGCTGGCCCCCTTCCGCATCCTGCTCGGCCTGTTCTGCCTGCTGGTCGCCGTGTGGCTGGTCATGCCGACGCTGGTCATCATCCCGATGTCGTTCAACGAGAAGAAGTCGTTGGCCTTCCCACCCTCCGGTTTCTCCTGGCAGTGGTACGCGAATTTCTTCACCAATCCCGATTGGCTGTCGAGCTTCTTCAATTCGCTGAGGGTCGCGGGCCTCGTCGCCGTTGCCGCCACGCTGATCGGCACGCTGGCGTCGCTTGGCCTCAGCCGCATGAAACATTCCGGCGCCGGCCTGCTGCGCGCTATCCTGATCACGCCGATGATCGTGCCCGGCGTGGTGCTGGCGATCGGCATCTATGCCGTTTACCTCGACTACCAGCTTGTCGGCACCACCACCGGCTTCGTCATCGCGCACACGATGCTGGCGATCCCCTTCGTCATCATCGCCGTATCGGCAAGCCTCGAAGTCTTCGACGTGCGGCTGGAAACGGCGGCGGCCAGCCTCGGCGCCAACCGCTTCACCACGTTCCGCACCGTGACCTTGCCGCTGATCGCGCCCGGTATCCTGTCCGGGCTTTTGTTTGCCTTCGTCACCTCCTTCGATGAAATCATCGTCGCGCTGTTCATCACCAGTCCCTACCTCAAGACCTTGCCGGTGCAGATCTTCACCAGCATCACCCGCGACGCCGACCCGACGGTGACGGCCGTCGGAACCATCATCTTCATTGCCACGACGCTGATCATCAGCGCCGGGCTGATCATCAGCTCGAAATCGACGAGGAGTTGAGATGACTGCGAGGGAACGTGGCGCGGCCATCGACATCAAGGGCGCAACCAAGCGTTACGGCAATTTCACCGCGCTCGACGATGTCAGCCTGCATATCGAGCCCGGCGAGTTCATGACGCTGCTGGGGCCTAGCGGCTCGGGCAAGACTACGACCCTGAATGTGGTGGCCGGCTTCACCGACCTCACCGCAGGCGATCTTGCCGTCGGCGGCAAGAGCATCGTCGCCCTGCCGGCGCACAAGCGCAACATCGGCGTCGTCTTCCAGCATTACGCGCTGTTTCCGCACATGACGGTCGGCAAGAACGTCGCCTATCCCCTCACCTTGCGCGGCATGGACAAGCAGGCGCGCGACCGTCTCGTCGTACGAGCACTGGACATGGTCAAGATGGCCGACTTCGCGCATCGCTATCCCTCCGAACTTTCCGGCGGCCAGCAGCAGCGCGTGGCGCTGGCGCGTGCCATCGTCTTCGATCCGCCGCTGCTGTTGATGGACGAACCGCTCGGCGCGCTCGACAAGAAACTGCGCGAATGGCTGCAGCTGGAGATCAAGCGGATCCACCGCGAACTCGGCACCACCTTCGTCTATGTGACGCACGACCAGGAAGAAGCGCTGGTGCTCTCCGACCGCATCGCCGTCTTCAACCAAGGCCGCATCCAACAGGTCGGAACCGGCCGCCAGCTCTACGACGAGCCGACGACCCTGTTCGTGGCCAAGTTCATCGGCGAATCGACCAGTTTGCGTGGCACCGCCCAGACGTTCGGAAACGAAACCAGCCTGACGATCGCCGGCCAGAAGATCGTGGCCAACGGCAAGCTCGCCAGCGGAGGCAAACCGGTGGTCCTGCTGCGGCCGGAAAAGCTGTCGCTTGCCGGCACCAACACGTCTCCCGCCGCCGGGCAGAACAGCCTCACCGGTGAGATCAGCGAAGCGATCTATTTGGGGTCGGGTTCGAAATACCAGGTGACGCTTCGCGATGGCTCGGTCGCCATCGTGCGCTCGTCGCTGGAAGCCACACCGTTCTCGATTGGTGACACGGTCGATCTGCGCTGGTCCGTCGTCGATGCAAAACTTCTTGCCGACGACGACCGCGCCGACATGACGATGACCTGACCGCTCTTTTCCCCGCAGGATTTTAGACATGGACGCCAAAGTCAACGGCAACGTCTCGTTCTGGTATGCCGACATCGGCCTGCCGGCCTATCGCGCGCCGCTTCCGGCCGACCTCGAAGCCGATGTCTGCATCGTCGGCGCCGGCTACACCGGCTTGTGGACGGCTTATTACCTGAAGAAGGCCGATCCATCGATCCGCATCGCCATCGTCGAGAGGGAGTTCGCCGGCTTCGGCGCGTCGGGCCGAAATGGCGGCTGGCTGTCCGGCGGCTTCAGCTGGTCGCGCGAAAAATATCTGCAGACCTCGACGCGCGGCGCCGTCATCGACATGGAAACCGCCATGCATGGCACGGTCGACGAAGTGATCGCGGTGACCGAGACCGAAGGCATCGATGCCGACATCCGCCGGGTCGACAATCTGACGGTCGCCACCAATCCGCCGCAGCTCGAACGGATCAAGGCCGCCTATGCCGATGCGATCGGCTGGAGCGTTCCGAGCGAGCGTGTCAGCCTGATCGGTCAGGAAGAGGCCAGAGCCCGCATCAACATCAGAAATGTGCTTGGCGGCTATATCCACCACGGCACCGCGCGCGTGCAGCCGGCCAAGCTGGTGCGCGGCCTGTCCGAAGCCGTCGAACGCATTGGCGTGCCGATCTACGAGCAGACCACCGTGACCGGCATCGAGAAGGGCAAGGTCACGACGAGCCGCGGCACCGTGCGCGCGCCAATCATCATCCGTGCCACGGAAGGGTTCACGGCCGGCATACCAGGCAATGAGCGGCTCTGGCTGCCGCTCAACAGCGCGCAGATCATCACCGAGCCGCTGCCGCAATCGCTATGGGACGAGATCGGCTGGGAGGGCCATGAGCTTCTCGGCGACGCCGCGCACGCCTATTGCTATGCACAGCGCACCAGGGAAGGCCGCATCACCATAGGCGGACGCGGCGTGCCCTACCGCTACGGCTCGCAGACCGACGTGCGCGGCCAGACGCAGCAGGCGACGATCGAAAGCCTGCACGCGATCCTCATCCGCCTTCTGCCACAGACAGCCAAGCTTCGCATCGACCACGCCTGGTGCGGCGTGCTGGGCGTGCCCCGCGACTGGTGCACGACGGCCGGTCTCGACCCTGAGACCGGCATCGGCTGGGCCGGCGGCTATGTCGGGCTCGGCGTATCCAGTTCCAACCTGTCGGGCCGCACGCTGCGCGATCTCATCCTGCGGCGCGACACTGAGCTGACCCGCCTGCCCTGGGTCAACCGCCAGGTCAGCAAGTGGGAGCCCGAGCCGATGCGCTGGCTCGGTGTCCACTCGATGTATCAGCTCTACCGCGTCGCCGACGAACGCGAGGAGGCCGGCCTCCAGCACACGTCGAAACTCGCCGCAATCGCCGATCGCATCACAGGACATTAAGAGACTGCCATGACCGATTTCCAGACCTTCGCCCATCTCGCCTCGATCGATCTCGGCGAGCCCGAGCCCAAGCCGACCTCGATCAGCGGCAATCAGTTCGAAGCAGCGAAGACGCTGTGGACCTCGCCCGACGGCACGTTGGAAGTAGGCGTCTGGGAGTGCACGCCGGGCCGCTTCACCGCATCGCGCGACAGCAATTCCGAAACGTGCCACATCGTGTCAGGCCGGGTCTCGCTGCATGGTCCCGATGGCCGCAGCAAGGACGTCGGCCCGGGCGAAATGCTGGTGCTGCCGAAAGGGTGGAAAGGCGAATGGACGATCCACGAGAAGACGCGGAAGCTCTATATCCTGCACTTCGAGGCGTGAGCCGACGTCCGCTTTGGCCGAAGCCTCCCCAAACTTCGTCATCCTAGGGCGAAGCAGGAGCGAAGCTCCGTCGCGGAGACCCTGGGATCCATTCCGTGACAGCCATCGAGGAATGCAGCGGAACAGAATCTGCACCGCTGCAGCGCTTTGAGGTCGCGGCATGTATCCTTTGGGCTGCGGAGCAGCTCCAGGGGTCTGCGCCGCGTCGCTACGCTCCTAGCTCCGCCCGTGGATGACGAAGCGATGGGCGCTACTCGTCGTCCAAACCGCCGGCCGTCGGCTTGCCTTCTATCGCCTGCCGCAAGGCGTCGTTGATGCGGTCCTGCCAGCCCGGCCCATCCTCCTGGAAGTGGTCCAGCACGGCGCGGTCGATCCGGATCGAAACAAGCTCCCTGACGCCTGGAGCGGCGGAGGGCTCACGAACCGGCGCGGCCGGCTTCTTCACCGGCTTGAAAGCCGCTTCGGCGGCCACCATCGGATTTGTCGGTCGGCGCGGGGGATTTGCCATTGGGATGACCCTGACTGAAGGCGATTCGTGCGCAGCACGCTTACGCCACCATAGCCCAACCAGCGCCGTCGCGCAGGCCCCTTTGGTCGGGACAATCACTCGGCTGCTTCAAGACTTTGCGCGTCAATGATGACCCTGATCTCGGCGCGGCAGGAGCCGCAATTCGTACCGGCATGCAGGGCCACGCCGATCGCCGCGACGCTGCCGCAGCCGCGGCGCACCGCTTCGGCGATCTGGTTGACGCCGACGCCGAAACAGGAGCAGACGATGGCGCCGCGGTCGACGTCGATCCCGCACGGCCGTCCGGCCACGATCGCCAGCCTGCCGCGCCGGTCGACATGATCGGCACTCAACTGTTCCGCCGCCCAGCCGCGCGACACGGCGACCGGGCCGGGCGCGACGAACAAGGCGCCTGACAGTTGATCGCCGTCGAAGGCGGCGATGCGATGCTGGCCGGCGTCGCAGTCATGATAGGCGAGCATTTCCGCACCCGGTGACGCGCCGAACAGTGACCCGGCAAAGCCGGCCCAGTCGATGTCGTCTTCGGCAAAGGCAAGCTCGACCCGCCAGCCGCCCTTGCATTTGGCCACGGCCCAATAGGCCGCGGCATCGGGCGACGGCCTATGCCGCGTCACCGCAAAGCCGAAGGCTTTTGCGGCGAATTTCTCGATGCGGGCGGCGACATGTTTCAGCGCCGGCTGGCCGGAAATGGGATCGGTCAGCGGCGCGGTCAGCGTGTCGAGCCGGCCCTTTGCCGAGAACTGATCGGTCCAGTGCATCGGCGCAAACAGGCTGCCCTGGCGCTGGCGTATCGTCACCAGCGCGCGCACCAGCACGTCACCGCGCGGGCTGGAAACGCGCACGATGTCGGCGTCACCGATGCCGAAGCGCTGCGCATCCACCGGGTGGATCTCGACGAATGGCTCGGCGATGTGCTGCGAAAGCCGCGGGCTTTTGCCGGTCCGCGTCATGGTGTGCCAATGGTCGCGGATACGGCCGGTGTTGAGGATCAGCGGATAGTCGGGACTGGTGCGGACTTCCGTGGTCGGGCGGATGGCGATGAAGCGCGCCTTTCGATCGGGTGTGTAGAAATTGCCGTCGGCGAAGAAGCGAACCTGGAGCCCAGTCGTGCCGACCCCTTCTGGCCTGCCGGCCATCTCCCCCTCGAGGGGGGAGACTAGCAGCTTTGACACCGGCGCTTCTTCCGCAGCGTTGGCGATTGGCGAAAGCCGAGCGGCAGGCTGATCTCCCCCCTTGAGGGGGAGATGGCCGGCAGGCCAGAAGGGGTCGGCACGACCGGGCGCCGGCCACTGGAACGGCTCAAGCGTTGCGTAGGTCTCGCCATCAACTCCGCCGTAGACGCCAATATCGAAGTCCCGCACACCATCATTCTCGAACCCCGACAGCGCCGCGTGTTCAGCAAAAACTTCCGCCGGCGTCGCATAGGAAAACGCCTCGCCGAACCCCATCCGCTTGCCCACCTCGGCGACGATCCGCCAGTCGGGCAGCACCTCGCCGGGCAGCTCCAAAAACGCGCGCTGGCGCGACACCCGGCGCTCTGAATTGGTGACGGTGCCGTCCTTCTCGCCCCAGGCGGCGGCGGGCAGCCGGACATGGGCATGGCGGACGGTGTCGGTCCGGGCCAGCACGTCCGACACCACCACGAAAGGGCACGCCTTGATCGCCGCTTCGACGGCATCGGCGTCCGGCATCGAATCGACCGGGTTGGTGGCCATGATCCACAGCGCCTTGATGCGCCCGTCGGCCAGCGCCTGGAACATCTCGACTGCCTTCAGGCCGGGCTTTCCGGCAATGGCCGGCGCGTTCCAGAAGCGCTGCACGCGCTCGCGATGGTCGGGGTTTTCGATCTCCATATGGGCGGCCAGCATGTTGGCCATACCGCCGACCTCGCGGCCGCCCATGGCGTTGGGCTGGCCCGTCACCGAAAACGGCCCTGCCCCTGGCTTGCCGATGCGGCCGGTGGCGAGATGGCAGTTGATGATGGCGTTGACCTTGTCGGTCCCCGACGACGACTGGTTCACACCCTGGCTGTAAACCGTAACCGTTTTCGCCGTCGCTGCAAACAGGCTGTAGAAACGGCCAAGCTCGTCCTCGCTCAGGCCGGTGGCGGCGGCGACGCCGGCCAGGTCGAGCGCGGAGGCCGCGAAAAGCGCTTGCCCGAAGCCGGTCGTGTGCGTCGTGATGTAGGCGCGGTCGAGCGCATTGTGCTGGCCGAGATAAGCGAGCAGGCCCGTGAACAAAGCGACGTCGCCATCGGGCGCGATCGCCAGATGCATATCGGCGATGTCAGCGGTCATGGTGCGACGCGGGTCGACCAGGACGATCTTCATCTCCGGCCGCTTTTCCCGGGCAGCCGCGATGCGCTGGTAGAGCACCGGATGGCACCAGGCGAGGTTGGAGCCGACCAGCACGATCAGGTCGGCCAGTTCCAGATCCTCGTAGGTTCCCGGCACGGTGTCGGAGCCGAAAGCGCGGCGGTGGCCGGCGACCGAGGAGGCCATGCACAGGCGCGAATTGGTGTCGATGTTGGCCGAGCCGACAAAACCCTTCATCAGTTTGTTGGCGACATAATAGTCCTCGGTCAGCAACTGGCCGGAGACATAGAAGGCGACCGCATCGGGCCCATGCTCGGCGATGGTCTGCGAGAAGGTCGAAGCGACCAGGTCGAGCGCCTCGTCCCAGCCGGCGCGGCGGCCATGGATCTCCGGATGAAGCAGCCTGCCGTCGAGGTCGATGGTCTCGGCCAGTGCCGAGCCCTTGGAGCAGAGCCGGCCGAAATTGGCCGGGTGGTCGGGGTCGCCACGCACGGACACCTGCCCGTCCGCGGCGACCTTCGCCAGCACGCCGCAGCCCACCCCGCAATAGGGGCAGGTGGTCCTCACCTCGCGCGCTTCGTCGATCTCCATGGTCAGGCCGCGCGGCTGGCCAGCGCTTCCAGCGCAATGAACAGATGCTCGCCTTCGACCCGCACCGGAATGGTGCGCACCGCGCCCTCGTCGGCGCCGAGCGCCTTGCCCGTCTCCAGCGAAATCACCCAATTGTGTAAGGGACAGGTCACCGACGTCCCGTGCACGATGCCCTGGCTGAGCGGCCCGCCTCTGTGCGGGCAATGGTCGTCGATGGCGTAGACCTGATCGTCGGCGGTGCGGAAGACGGCGATCTTGCCTTCCGGGGTGGCGACGCACCGCGCGCCGCGGCGGGGGATGTCCGAGATGGAGCCGATGGCGGTCCAGTTCATGATTGTCACTCCGCCGCCTGCGCAAATCCGACCGAGGCCATCGGCCGGAATTCGTGCTTGTCCTTGCCGGAAACGCGTTCCGACCACGGGTCGACCTGGGCGAATTTCTGGCTGAAGACGAAGCGGTCGTAATAAGCCTTGCGCTTCTCGCCATCGTCCATGATCTGGCGCTTGATCTCGGGGATGCCGATGCGTTTGGCCCATTTGTAGATGCGCTCGAGATAGCGGCCCTGCTCGCGATACATCTGCGTCAGCGCCACGATATGCTCCAGCGCCTCATCCTCGGTCTTGACCAGGCCGAGCACCTCGGTGCCCTTGATATCGAGGCCGGCCGCGCCGGCAAAATGGATCTCGTAACCACTGTCGACGCAGATCACGCCGACATCCTTGCAGGTCGCCTCGGCGCAGTTGCGAGGACAGCCCGACACCGCCATCTTGACCTTGGCCGGGGTCCACGAGCCCCACATGAATTTTTCGATGCGGACGCCAAACCCTGTCGAATCCTGCGTGCCGAAGCGGCACCAGTCCGAGCCGACGCAGGTCTTCACCGTGCGCAACCCCTTGGCATAGGCGTGGCCGGAGACGAAGCCGGCCTGACCGAGATCGGCCCATACCGCCGGCAGGTCTTCCTTGCGGATGCCGAGCATGTCGATGCGCTGGCCGCCGGTGACCTTGACCATCGGGATTTCGAACTTGTCGACGACGTCGGCGATAGCGCGCAGCTCCGCCGCGTTGGTGACGCCGCCCCACATGCGCGGCACCACCGAATAGGTGCCGTCCTTCTGGATGTTGGCGTGGACGCGCTCGTTGATGAAGCGCGACTGGTAGTCGTCGGCGTAGTCGTCCGGCCAGTCGCAGACGAGATAATAGTTGAGCGCCGGCCGGCATTTGGCGCAGCCGCAGGAGGTCGTCCACTCCAGCTCCTGCATAACCGCCGGAATCGTCTTCAGGCTCTTGGCGATGATCAGCCGGCGCACCTCGTCATGGCCGAGCGTCGTGCAGCCGCACTTCGGCTGCACCGCCGCCGGATTGTATTTGTCGCCGATGGTCAGCACCATCAGCTTCTCGACCAGCCCGGTGCAGGAGCCGCAGGAGGCTGACGCCTTGGTGTGGGCGCGCACGTCGTCGAGCGAGGTCAGGCCCTTCCCCGTAATCGCGCCAGTGATCTTTCCCTTGCAAACGCCGTTGCAGCCGCAGATTTCCGCATCATCCGGCAAGGCTGCAACGGCCGCCATAGGGTCCAGCGGGGCACCCCCCTGGTAGGACTGGCCGAAGATGAGCGTGTCGCGCATTTCGGAAATATCGGTCTGCTTCTTCTTGAGGTCGTTGAACCAGGCTCCATCAGCCGTCTCGCCGTAGAGCACGGTACCGATGATGCGGTCGTCCTTCAGGACGAGGCGCTTGTAGACGCCGGCGGCCGCATCGCGCAGCACGATCTCCTGGCGGTCCTCGCCCTCGGCGAAGTCGCCGAGCGAGAACAGGTCGATGCCGGTGACCTTGAGCTTGGTCGGCGTGTCCATATGGACGAAGGCCGCCGCCTCGTTGCCGGCCAGCTGGCTGGCTGTGACGCGCGCCATCTCGTAGAGCGGTGCGACGAGGCCATAGACCTGGCCGTTGACCTCGGCACATTCGCCGAGCGCGTAGATGTCGGGATCGTTGCTGCGCATGCCGGCGTCGACGACGATGCCCCTGTTGACGGCGATGCCGGCCTGTTTCGCCAGCGCGGAATTCGGCCTGATGCCGACAGCCATCACCACAAGCGTTGCTGGGATAATGGTGCCGTCAGCAAGCTCCACCTGCCCGACCTTGCCGTTGCCTGTGATCGCCTGTGTGTTGGCCTTGGTGATCACCTTGATGCCGCGCTGCTCCACGGCACGCTGCAGCAGATAGCCGGCCGCGGGATCGAGTTGGCGCTCCATCAGCGTCGGCATGACATGCAGCACGGTGACGTCCATGCCTTGCGCGTTCAGCCCTGCTGCCGCCTCCAGCCCGAGCAGGCCGCCGCCGATGACCACCGCCTTGGCGCGCGACTGGGCGGCAAGCATCATCGCCTGGACGTCATCGAGGTCGCGATAGGTCAGCACGCCCGGCAGATCATGGCCCGGCACCGGAATGATGAACGGCACCGAACCGGTGGCGATGACGAGCTTGTCGTAAGGCTCGGTGACACCATGATCCGAAGTAACGGTCTTTGCCGTCCGGTCGATGGCAATGATCTTGTGGCCCTTGTAGAGGGTGATGTTGTTGGCGATGTACCAGCCGTCGCCGTGGATGATGATCTCCTCATAGGCTTTCTCGCCCGACAGAACCGGCGACAGCATGATGCGGTCGTAATTGACGCGCGGCTCGGCGTTGAAGATGGTGACGATGTAGCGGCCCGGCGCCTGTTCCAACAGGTGCTCGAGCATGCGCCCGGGGGCCATGCCATTGCCGATGATGACAAGTCTTTCGCTCATGGTGCTACTCCGCGGCTTCGACGAAGCGGTGGCGTTCGTAGAGGAACTTCAGCACCGCCTCGCGGCAGCGCAGGAAAATCCGGTCGGAAGAAAGTTCGACGCGCCGGCGCGGCCGCGCCAGCGGCACGGGAAGCACTTCGCCGATGGTTGCCGCCGGGCCATTGGTCATCATGACGATGCGGTCGGAAAGCAGCACCGCCTCGTCGACATCGTGGGTGATCATGATCGTCGTCGAGCCGAGCCTGGAGTGGATGTCCATCACCGCATCCTGCAGATGGGCGCGCGTCAGCGCATCGAGCGCGCCGAACGGCTCGTCGAGCAGCAGTATCTTCGGCTCCATGGCCAGCGCCCGGGCGATCCCGACGCGCTGCTTCATGCCGCCCGATATTTCTGCCGGGCGTTTATCCTTGGCCTGCGCCATCTGCACGAGGTCGAGATTGCGCATGATCCAGTCATGCCGCTCGGCCTTGCTCTTCGAACGACCGAAGACCTTCGACACCGCCAGATTGATGTTTTCGTAGACGGTCAGCCACGGCAAAAGGCTGTGGTTCTGGAACACCACGGCGCGTTCCGGTCCGGGGCTGTCGACCTCCTTGTCCTCGAGCAGCACGGCGCCGGCGGACACCTTGGTCAGCCCGGCGATCAGATTGAGCAAGGTCGACTTGCCACAGCCGGAATGGCCGATGATGGAGACGAATTCGCCCTTGTCGATGGTCAGCCTGATGTCCTTCAATACCTCGCTGACCTGGGCACCACGCGTGAAGGATTTGTCGATATGGTCGAGCTTCAGATAGGCCGTCATCGCCCCTCTCCTCACTTTGCCGTTGTGCCGCGGGTGACAAAGGCGCCGACCGCTGCGACCAGACGGTCGAGGCAGAAGCCGGTGACGCCGATATAGGCGAGCGCGACGATGATGTCGGGCAGCCGGGACGAGTTCCACGCGTCCCAGATGAAGAAGCCGATGCCGACGCCGCCGGTCAGCATTTCGGCGGCGACGATGGCGAGCCAGGACAGGCCGATGCCGATCCTGAGGCCGGTAAAGATGTAAGGCGCGGCGGCCGGCACCATGATCTTCACGAAGAACTCGAACTGGTTGAGCCGCAGGATGCGCGAGACGTTGCGATAATCCTCTGGGATGTTACGCACGCCGACCGCGGTGTTGATGATGATTGGCCAGATCGACGTGATGAAGATGACGAAGATCGCCGACGGGCTGGAATCGCGGAACGCCGCCAGCGACAGAGGCAGCCAGGCCAGCGGCGGCACCGTGCGCAGGATCTGGAACACCGGGTCGAGGCCGCGCATCGCCCAGATCGACTGGCCGACCAGCGCGCCGAGCGCGACGCCGACGACCGCCGCCAGGCCGAAGCCGATGGCGACACGCTGCAGCGAGATCAGCACGCGCCATGCCAGACCGATATCCTGCGGGCCATTGTCGAAGAACGGATGCGCGATCAAATCGTAGGCCTCGTTCCACACCTGGGTCGGCGGCGGCAGGCTTGATGTCGGCGACGAACAGGCGATCTGCCAGACGACCAGCATCAGCGCGATCACGATGATGGGCGGCACCAGCGCGCTTGCCAGTTTGCCGGCGATGGCGAGCGGCTCGAAGCGACGCCGTGCCTTGGCAGTGAAGGCGATGACCTCCGCCGGCTTGGCAGGAAAGGCCTTCACCTTGGTGTCCTCGATAGTCTGGATCGACATGTCTGGGGAAAACTCCGTGGGGCAGATAATTCGAGCGACAAACGGCGCAATGCGCCGTTTGCGCAGGGGTTCAGGCCGATGCCTTGATCTTCAGGCTATCGAGATAGGCGGACGGGTTGGCCGGATCGAAGATCTTGCCGTCGAAGAAGGTCTCGACGCCGCGCGACGACGACGCCGGAACGTCGGCAGCCGCAACGCCGAGATCCTTGGCCGCCTCGCGCCACAGATCCTCGCGGTTGACCTGATCGACCAGCGCCTTGATGTCGGTGGTCGGCGCGAACTTGCCCCAGCGGATGTTCTCGGCGAGGAACCACGTATCGTGGCTCTTGAACGGATAGGAGACGCCGCCCTTCCAGAACTTCATGGAAAGATCGGTGCCGTTGGCGACGCGGCCATTGCCGTAGTTGATATCGCCCTTGAGGCGGCCGATGATGTCGGCGACGGGCACGTTCATCCATTGCCGCTTGCCGATGATGGCGGCCATCTCGTCCTTGTTGTCGCTGGCTTCGCACCATTGCTGGGCTTCCATGACGGCCATCAGGATCGCCTTGGTGGCGTTCGGGTTTTTCTCGATGAATTCGGCACGCAGGCCGAGCGCCTTTTCCGGATGGCCCTTCCACAATTCGCCCGTCGTGGCGGCGGTGAAACCGACGCCCTGATGGACGAGCTGCTCGTTCCACGGCTCGCCGACGCAGAACACGTCCATGTTGCCGACCTTCATGTTGGCCACCATCTGCGGCGGCGGCACGACGATGGTCGAGACGTCTTTGTCGGGATCGATGCCACCGGCCGCCAGCCAGTAGCGCAGCCACAAATCATGCGTGCCGCCCGGGAAGGTCATGGCGGCCTTGATTTCCTTGCCAGCCGCTTTCTTGGCGGCAAAAGCGTCTTTCAGCTTCGAGGCGTCGAGACCGACACCGGTGCCGGCATATTCTTGGGCGACCGAAATGCCTTGGCAGTCGTAGTTGAGCCGCGCCACGATCGCCATCGGCATCGGCTGGTTGTTCTGCGTCACCTTGCCCGTGTGCATGAGGTAAGGCAGCGGCGTCAGGATATGGGCGCCGTCGATGCCGTTGGCCGCGCCGCCGAGCATCAGATTGTCGCGTGTCGCACCCCAGGAGGCCTGCTTGAGCACCTCGACATCGGGCATGCCGAACTTGGCGAACAGCCCCTTCTCCTTGGCGATCATCAGCGGTGCCGCATCGGTGAGGGCAATGAAGCCGAGCTTGGCCCCGGTGACCTCCGGAGTGGCGGTCGCAGCATAGGCGCCGGAAGGGAAGAGCTTGCGGGCCGCCACGAACAGGCCGGCCGTCATCGCGCTGCTGACGAGAAAATCGCGGCGCGTCATGTCCTTGAGGGTCGTTCCAGTCCTGATCCGTTTCGTCATCGTCGTCTCCGGTTGGGCGCGGCTTGGGATCCGCGTCGTCGATTGCGTGTTGATCAAAACAAAAAAGCCGCCAGCCAGGTCTTCGCGTCCGGGTGACCGGGAGCGCGCATTAACCTGAGCGGCAGCTTTGCCTGTGGCGCCCGTCATTGGACGCCTGTTCCGTGACCCGCGAAGGGCCTGTCTATTTCAAAGCAGGAACCGTGCCAGTTTTGAGAGAGGTGAAAAAGATCAATTAAATCAGCAACCCGCGCCGATCGCGGACGCACCGGGTCGTATGGCCGGAAGGCCAAAGATTGTTCATTCGGGCAATCGCGCGCACAATTTTTGTGCAATGCACAAGAATGACGCGGAAATGATCAGGCTTCCGCGCGAGCCGATTTCTGGCCGGTAATGTAGGCGTCGACCTCGTCCGGATCGAAGATCTGGCCGTCGAAGAAACCGTCCGGACCGAGCACAAGGCCGGCGCCTGTCGCGCCGACCGCGGTGGCAACTTGGAGCGCACCCTCGACTTTCGAATTGGCGCCGGGAAGCGCCACACCAAGCGGCTTCAGAGCCGAACGGTAGAGGTCGGGCCGGTAGCAGTTGCGGGCGATGGCAAGGTTTTCCGGCGTGTGCGCCACGTGCCCCCAGCGCACCATCTGCGTGTAGAACCACAGCGCATGGCTCTTCCATGGAAAGTTCGCTGCCTTGTCGAACGGGAGGAAGAAGTCGTCGATGGTCCGCTCCGCGCCGCCGCCCAGTCGGAGATGACCGGTCAGGATCGGCATCTGCACGGCCGGCGGCAGACCGAGAAAGCCGGCCTGCGCCATCACAGCTGCCAATTCGCCACGGTTGGCCGGATCCTGGCACCAGCGCGCCGAGTGATGCAGCGCACGCAGCAGCGCCGCCAGTGCCTCGGGATTTTCGTCTGCCCACGCCTTGCGTACGCCGATCACCTTCTCCGGGCTGTTACGCCATATCCGCGCCTTGACGGTGACGATATGCCCGGTGCCGGCGGCAACCGCAGCACTGTTCCAGGGTTCGCCTGCGCAGTACCCGTCGATGCGGCCGGTGGCCAGCGCATCCGCCATGAAGGGCGGCGGCACGATGACGATCTCGATTTCGCGCGCCGGATCGATGCCGCAGGCGGCGAGCCAATAGCGCAATTCGTAATTGTGCCCGGAATGCGGATGCACCACGGCGAAGCGCAGCGGGTCACGGCCGGCCGCAGCGCGCTCGCGAATGAGCGCGCGCAACGCCGCACCGGCGCGCGCCGGATCAAGATCGGCTTCGGCGCCGTGCGCCACCATTCCGGCCCAGACGGTGTTGGAGACGGTGACGCAATTGCCGCCGAGCCCGAGCGAGAACGGCACGATGGTTTCCGAAGCGAGTGGCGTCAGCCCGAGATTGCAGGCGAGCGGCATCGGTCCCAGCATATGCGCGAGATGAAAGTGACCGATGGCGATGCGGTCGCGGATGTTGGCCCAGGACGTCTCGCGGTGTAGGGTGAGGTCGATGCCTTCTCGTGCGGCAAAGCCAAGTTCCCCGGCCGCGACCAGCACGGCGCTGTCGAAAAGCGGCATGAAACCGGCGGTGATCTGGTGCGCAGCAGTCATGCTCATTCGTCCTCCGGCGGTCCCAGCAGCCCGGCGGCAGTCACCAGGCTCTGGGCGATGTCGCCGATCTTGCGGTTCTGGTTCATCGCCGTCTTGCGCAGCAGCGTGTAGGCGGCCTCTTCGGAGAGGCCGCGCGACTTCAACAATATGCCCTTGGCACGATCGATCACCTTACGGCTCTCTAGCTCGCCGCGAACCTCTTCCAGTTCGCGCGCCATGCGCGAAAAAGCGTTGAAGCGGCTTACCGCCATGTCGAGGATCGGCTTGACGCGCTCTTGCCGCAGACCGTCGACGACATAGGCCGAAACGCCGGCATCGACCGCCGCCTCGATCGAGGCCTGATCGGAGCGGTCGACGAACATGGCGATCGGCCGTTTTACGGCGCGCGACAGCTGGAACATGTTTTCCAGCATGTCGCGGTTCGGGTTTTCGAGATCGATGACGATGACATCGGGCTCGATCTCGGCGATCCGCCGCGCAATGCCGGTCACGTCATGGATGACGGTGACACGCTCATGGCCGGCCTCGCGCAACCCCGCCTCGATGATCGCGGCGCGGATGCGGTTTTCATCGATCACCAGGACGGCGAGTGCGGTTCGAACCATGCCTGCATTGTGACCAAGCGAAGGAATTGTGCAATGCAGTATGGTTGAACAACCCGATATTCGCTGACCGGGCCGCCGGCGTCTAATCCGCCGCCAACGCCGTGACCTCGCGGCGGAAGGGCAGTGCGTCGCCGATGTCGGCTTCGTCCAGCTCGCGCGCAAAGCGGTGGCCGGCATAGGTTGCCCAGGCGATCGGACCCGGCGCTTCGGCGTCGCCGATGACCTTGATCGAGCGGATGCCGCTATCGGCCCATTCGTCCCGCCGCGCCTTCAACTCGCGCCAGACGCCGTCGTCCTGTTGGCGCGACGTCACCAGCACCACGGCGTCCGCGGCAATGTCGCTTCGGGCGCCCGTATAGGCGCAGGCCGTGGCGACGCCGCCCGGGACGATGCGCGTCACGGTCCGGTTCAGCACGATATCGACGCCGAGTTCGGCCAGCCGGCGGTGGATGGCGCCCTGCTCCAGCGTGTTGCGGGTCCAGTCGGACACATAGGCCGACGGCGTCACCAGCGTCACCTTCGCGCCCTGCCGCGCCATCAGCTCGGCCAGGACACCGCCCATGTAATAGTGATCGTCGTCGAACAGCACGACAGTGCCGGTCGGTATATTGCCGCCCATCAAATCGTCCGGCGTGTAGACCGGCATGGCCGGGTCCACCGGCATCGGCACGACATGCGCGCGCGCCACGCCATCGCGGCGCCATGTCGAGCCGGTGGCGACGGCAATGTTCTGGAAGCCGAAGGCGAGGATTTCCTCGGCCGACAGCCGGCTTTCGAAATAGACGTCGACATTGGACATCTGGCTGATCTGGTACTGGCGATAGTCGCGCACACGCCCCCATGCCGAGAGACCGGGCAAGCGGCACTCGCGCGCCACGCGGCCGCCGAGTTCGGTTCCGGCTTCGGCGATGGCCACCTGGTAGCCGCGCAGGCCGAGTGCACGCGCCGCCTCCAGCCCGGCCGGGCCGGCGCCGACGATCAGCACGCTGTCGCTGTCGCCCTTGGCCTGCATCCGTTCGGGATGCCAGCCCTTGCGCCACTCCTCCATGAAGGTCGGGTTCTGCGTGCAGCGAGAGATCGACATGGTCATGTCGCCGGTGATGCAGATGTTGCAGCCGATGCATTCGCGAATGTCCTCGATCCGCCCCTCCTCCACCTTCTTCGGCAGGAAGGGATCGGCAATCGACGGCCGCGCGCAGCCAATGAAGTCCAGCGTGCCGGACTTGATCATCTTCACCATCACATCCGGCGAGGTGAAGCGACCGACGCCGACGACCGGCTTCGAGGTCAGCATCTTGATGCCGGACACCAGGCTCTCCTGCGCGCCCTCCTCCTTGAACCGCGACGGCCCCGAACAGTCCTCCCAGGCGCCATGCGCCAGGTCCCAGAGGTCTGGCAGGTCGGCATGCATCTCGATCATGTCGCGCACTTCGGAGTTGCCGAAGCCAAGCTCGCCGATCATCTCGTCCAGCGACAGCCGCAGCGTTAGGCCGCACGTGTCGCCGATGGCGTTCCTGCCCTCTTCGATCAGCTCACGCATCAGCCGCGAGCGGTTTTCCAGCGAGCCGCCATATTCGTCGCTGCGCTGGTTCGTGGCGGTGGACAGGAAGTGCTGGATGATGCCGAAGCCATGCGCGCCGTAGAGGCAGACCAGGTCGAAGCCCGCCAGTTTGGCACGCTTGAATGCATTGCGGTGCCAGCGGCGCAGGTCGCGAATATCCTGCTTGTCCATGGCGCGCGCCTGCACCGGATCGTTGGTGAAGGTTCGGATCGGCAGGGCCGACGGTCCGCGCGGTACCTCCTTGGTGTAGAGGTTGGGACCGTTGATGCCCGAATAGGCCAACTGGATGCCGGCCAGCGCGCCATGCTGGTGCATGGCCTCTGCCATCTTCGCCAACGCCGGGATATCGGCGTCGTCCCACAGCCTGAGCTCGATGAAGGGCGTGATCTCCGATGTGTGGTGCATCTCGGTCTGCTCGGTGAAGATGACGCCCCAGCCGCCTTCCGACTTGATGCGGCGCATCTCGGCCGCGGCCGAAGGATCGCGATAGCCGCCGCCATTGCAATGCGGAACCTGATAGAAGCGGTTCTTGGCGGTCACCGGACCGATCTTCACGGGCTCGAACAGAATGTCGTAGCGCGGATCGCGCATGGAACGTGCCTTCCTGCCAGCGTCGCCTTGCACATGCCCGATCATGGTTTCGAGCCAAGGTGCAAGCCGGCCAGCCCAGTGGGTTGATGCCGTGAGACCATTCATAAGTTGCGGCAAGCGCCGGGAAACAACAGATTTCTTCTGTGCCGGTTAGGACGCGCCTAATCGGCAGCACTGCATGGATTAGCATCCGCTGAATTCCGGCTGAGCCAAATGCGACTTCAAGGCCGCCGCCGCGCGATGTTAGATAGCGCGCACGCCCAATGAGACACAAGACGCATGGACAGCATCCAGATCCTTGAAAAACTGATCGCGTTCCCGACGGTGAGCCGCGATTCGAACCTCGCCCTCGTCGGCTACGTGGCGGAGCTGCTGGACGCGCACGGCATTGCCAGCCGGATCATCCACAGCGAGGACGGCCACAAAGCCAATTTGTTTGCCACCATCGGACCGACTGATGCTTCCGGCATCATGCTGTCCGGCCACACCGACGTCGTCCCCGTCGACGGCCAGGCCTGGACGCTGCCGCCCTTCGAGATGACGAGCCGAGACGGCAAGCTTTACGGACGTGGCACAGCCGACATGAAGGGTTTTGTGGCCTGCGCGCTCGCGGCGTGCCTTAAAGCCTCGAAAATGACGCTGCGCACGCCGCTGCATTTGGCGCTCTCCTACGACGAGGAGATCGGCTGCATTGGTGTGCGAAGCCTGATCGACATGCTGCAAGCAGCCCCGCAGCGGCCGTTGCTATGCATTGTCGGCGAGCCGACCGATATGCAGGTGGCGACGGGCCACAAGGGCAAGCTTGCCGCACGCGCGCTTTGCAAGGGACGCGAGGGCCATTCGGCGCTGGCCCCGCTGGCGCTCAACGCCATCCATCTCGGCTGCGATTTCGTCGCCGCCTTGCGCCGCGAACAGGACCGGCTGGTGCGCGATGGCGCCCGCGACGGCGACTACGACATTGCCTACACAACCGTCCATGTCGGCAAGATCAACGCCGGCGTGGCGCTGAACATCGTGCCGAACCTCTGCCAGGTCGACTTCGAGATCCGCAATGTCGCGGCCGACGACCCGCATGAGATTCTCGAGCGTCTGCGCGTGGAGGCCGCGCGCATTGCCACCGAAGCCTCGGCTATCGCGCTCGAGGCGGCAATCGACATCGACATCACCAACACCTATCCCGGCCTGGACACGCCGGTCAGTTCGCAAGCCGTCGCTTTCATCAAATCGCTGACCGGCGCCAACAACACCATCAAGGTTGCCTACGGCACGGAGGGCGGCCTGTTCAGCCGCGATCTCGGCACGCCGACGGTCGTGTGCGGACCGGGATCGATGGCGCAGGGACACAAGCCGGATGAGTTCGTCAGCGTCGAGCAGATGCGCCGTTGCGATGGCATGCTGGAAAAATTGCTGCAGCGGCTTGCCGACCAGCAGTTGGCTTAACCGGGGCTACTTCTGTGGAAGTGCTGCCTGGCCGACAGCCCGCTCGGCGCCGAACACGCCTTGCTCGACGACGAAATGCCGGCAGTGGTCGATGAAGGCCTGGACGGTTTGCGTGCGGTGTTCGGAACTGGGCAAGGCGACGCCCATGGTCAGCGGCCGCAGATCGCCGTCCAGCGGCACGAAGACCAGCGGCTTGCCGTCCGGCGCCAGCGTGTTGAGCGGCCGCATATTGGCGATGCCGTAGCCGAAGCCGTTGGCCACCATGGAACGCATGACGGCGATGTCGCCGGTGCGCTCGGCAATGTTGGGGCGGATCCCGCGCTGGTGGAATGCCGAAAGGAAATATTCGCGGCTGAACGGCAGGTCGAGCAGCACCATCGGCTCGTCGGCCAATTCCTCCGTCGTGATCGACGCCTTTGCCGCAAAGCGATGCCCCGCCGGCAGCATGACATAGGCCGGCACCAGCATCAGCGGCTCGAAGGTCATGTCCTGCGACAGTTCGAGATCGTAGGTCAGGGCAAGATCGATTTCACCGCGCTGCAGCATCTCGAGCAATTGCCCCTGATTGCGCTCGAACTGGCGCACGCGCACATCGGGATAGGCGCGTTCGAACCGCATGCGCAGCGCCGGCAGCACGATTTGCGCAAAGGTCAGCAGGCATCCCACCGCCAGCGGGCCGCGCACCTTCTCGGCAAAGTCGCCGGCGACGTCGTGCAAGGCGTCTGCATCGTTGAGCAGCCGGGCGGCTTCCTTGAGGAAGATGCGGCCACCGGCCGTCAGCGAGAGGCCGTGCGAATGCTTGCGGACAAACAGCTGGACACCGAACTCGGTTTCCAGCTGCGCGATCGAGGCCGAAATCGATGGCGGCGATACATTGACCTGTTCGGCCGCCTTAGCGATGGAACCGGCTTCGCCCACGGCGACGAAATATTCCAGCTGTCTGAGCGTGAAGCGTAGCGGCATGGCTGGCTATGTTGCTGGTTTGAGGGCTTCGATCAAGCCTAATGCATGTCGCGCAAAAGTGGCCCCGGTTTTGCGCAAATGACATGCATAGAGCAAAGGCCTAAAGCGCATCGCTTGAATCCGTTCAATCGCGATGCGCTTTAGGCGCCCATCAGTATTTGATCCATGTCGTTTTGAGCGCGGTGTATTTGTCGAGCGCATGCAGCGACAGGTCGCGGCCGAAGCCGGATTGCTTGAAACCGCCGAACGGCGTCATCGGGCTCAGCGCGTCGACCGTGTTGACGGAAACCGTGCCGGCATGCAGCCGGCCGGCGATACGATGCGCGCGCGACAGGCTGTCGGTCCACAGCGATGCGGCCAGCCCATAGGGGCTGTCATTGGCGATGCGGATCGCGTCGGCCTCGTCGTCGAAGGCGATGACCGAAAGCACCGGCCCGAAGATCTCGTCGCGAGCAATCGGATCGGCAGGTGCGACATCGTCGAAGATGGTCGGCTGGACAAAGCTGCCGCGCCCATTGACCGTGACCAGGTCGCCGCCCGCGACCAGGCGCGCGCTTTTCTTGCCGGCCTCGACGAACCGCATGACATTGGCCGCGTGGCGGGCATCGACCATCGCGCCCATTTTCGAAGCCGGATCGAGCGGATCGCCGGGCTGCGTGGCCGCCGCACGTTGCACCAGTTTCTCCATCAGGGCATCCTTGATGCCGCGCTGGACGAGCAGGCGTGAATTGGCGGAACAGACCTCGCCCTGGTTGAAGAAGATGCCGAAGGCAGCCATGTCGGCTGCCGTGTCAAGATCGCCGCAATCGGCAAAGATGAGGTTCGGGCTCTTGCCGCCGGTTTCCAGCCAGACCTGCTTCATGTTCGACTGGCCGGAATACTGCAGAAACATCTTGCCCACGGCGGTCGAACCGGTGAAGGCGAGGCAATCCACATCCATATGGCGGCCAAGCGCCTGGCCGGCGGTTTCGCCAAGGCCGGGCACGACATTGAGCACGCCTGCAGGCAGGCCCGCTTCCATTGCCAGTTCCGCCAGAAGCAGGGCCGACAAAGGCGACTGCTCGGCGGGTTTCAGCACCACCGAATTGCCTGCCGCCAGTGCCGGCGCGCATTTCCAGGTCGCCATGTCGAGCGGGAAATTCCACGGCACCACCGCGCCGACCACGCCAAGCGGTTCGCGCCGCACCAGCACCAGATCACCTTCGCCGGTCGGCGCCACTTCGCCATAGATCTTGTCGATGGCCTCGCCATACCATTGGAAGATCGCTGCCGAGCCGGGAACGTCGACCGCGGCCGCATCCCTGACCAGTTTGCCCATGTCGAGCGATTCCAGCAGAGCCAGTTCATGCAGGTTTTCGCGCAGCAATTGCGCCAGCCGCAGCAGCACCTCCTTACGGTGCGCCGGACTGGTCCGCGACCAGACGCCGGCGTTGAAGCTGCGCCGCGCTGCGGCAACCGCCAGATCGATGTCTTCCTCACCGCAGGACGCCACTTCGGCCAGCACCTCGCCGGTTGCCGGATTGACGCTGGCAAAAGTCCGGCCCGAACGCGCCGCAACCGTCTTGCCGTCGATGAACGCCTTGTCGCGAAAACGGATCGCCGACGCCTTGCCGATCCAGTCCTTGTGGCTGAGTTCGCTCATCGCAGGCGACCCCTGTCTTGACTATTCGTCGCCCGGCACGCCGTAGCTCGGCGCATCGGATGGGTTTATGGCACGGGTCACATAGGCATCGAGCTGTGGCTTGTAGAGTTCCCACAGCGTCGCCAGTTGCTCGATCGGGCAGTCGTCGGTCCAGTCGCAGCGCAGATCGGCGACCGGCCACGCAACCTCGCGCACCAGCTTCATGCCAGCCGAATGGACCGGGCCGGCCTCGCCGCCCGCTTTCAGCGCGGCGCGCATGGTCGCGATGAGGCGGTCGCCGAGATGCCCTTCCGACGCCAGGAAAGCCTCGACCATGGCTTGCGGAACGCCGTCATGGGCCAGCATGTTGCCGCCGCAGGCGACATTGTCCGCACGCGCCTCCGCCCAGATGCCAAGCGCCTTGGGCCCTGAGTGGATAGCGGTCGTCCCGGCGGCATCGACAGCCAGCACCTGCCGGTATTCGGGATAGGCACCGGTGCGCTTCAATATGACAATCGCCTCTGCCGCCGACGCGCCGCGCGCCAGCAATTCGAGACCGCGCAGTCCCAGCGTAGGATCGGTGACGTTCTGACTGGCAACGGCGCCGGCGCCCGCCTGCGCATAGGCGCAGCGCGCCGCCACAGCAGGCGACGAGGAGGACACCGCGACCCCGAACATGCCGGTGCGGCTGCACCGCGCGACGATGGAGAATGTCATGACTTTAATCCGGGATAACTGCGGTGCCGTCGATCTCGACCAGCCAGTCCGGCCGCGCCAGGGCCTGCACGACAAGGCCGGTCGAGACGGGATGCACGCCTTTGATATACTCGCCCATGGTGCGGTAGACCGCCTCGCGATAGCGGACATCGGTAATGTAGACCACCACCTTGACCAAATGCTCCATGGTGCCGCCGCACTCCTCGATCAGCTGGCGGATGTTCTGCATGACCTTGTGCGTCTGTTCGACCGGATCATGGCTTTCGATATTCTTGGCCGTGTCGAGGTCCTGCGGGCATTGGCCGCGCAGATAGACGGTCCTGCCGCCCCGCGTAACGACCGCCTGGCACAGATCATTGTCGAGCTTCTGCTCGGGATAGGTGTCCTTGGTGTTGAACTTGCGAATTCTTGTATGGGCCATCTTGGTCTCCGTCAGTCGGCTCGAGGTCGGGACGTCCGTTTCTATGCCACTTTGGTCTCGCGCTTCGCGGACGCATGGTAGGCCAGGTACTTGCGCTGCGTGGAGATATGGTCCGCCACATGCTGGGCGTCGTGCCAGACGCCCCAGATGAAGCTCGACCCCCGCCGCGATTGCCACGGCAGTCCCAGGAAATAGATTCCCGGCTCGGTCGACACGCCGCGCTGGTGCTTCGGCTTGCCCTTTTCGTCAAACACATCGACCTTCAGCCAGTTGTAATCGACGGTGAAACCCGTTGCCCAGATGATCGAACCTATCCCGGCTTCCGCCAGGTTCAGCTCGAGAATGGGATCGGTCATGCATTGCGGGTCCGGTCCGATCTCGCGGGCCGCAGGCTCCTCTGGAAGGTCGAGGCCGTTGCGAGCGACATAGGCGTCGGCCTCGTCCAGCACCGACATGTAGTTCGCATCGCCGCGCGCGATATTTTTAGCCAAGTCCGACGCGAAGGTCAGAACCCCGTCCTTGTAGGATTCAGTCCGGCCAACCAGCATTATCCCTTGCGCGGCAAGACGCCGGAAGTCGATCGTCTGGCCGCCGCGCGCACCGCTGACCGCGATAGTGACATGTTCGGTGCCCGGCGCCGGCGCCTGGGCGTCCCACTTGCCTAAAACCCCCAGCCACCAGCAGAAGTCACGCTCGCGATACGCCCGCGGCGGCCGATCATGCGGCCCGACAGAGAGATAGACGCGCCTTCCCGCGCGCTGGAGTTCGTCGGCGATCTGCACTCCCGAAGATCCCGAGCCGACCACCAGCACCGCACCTTCGGGCAACTGGCCCGGATTGCGATAGGCGCTGGAATGGATCTGCATCGCTCCGGCATCCCCGGGGACAACCGCCGGAATGACCGGATGCTGGAAAGCCCCGGTAGCGGCAACCACGCTCCTGGCCTCGATCACGCCATCCGAGGTTTCGACCCGGAAGCCGGGACGGCCGACAAGCCTTTCCACGCTCCTGACCTCCACGCCGCAGCGGATGGGGGCAGCGATCATGCTGGCGTAAGCGACAAAATAGTCGGCGACCTTCTCCTTGCCGACAAAGGCGTCGGGACCGGCATCCGGAAATTCCATGCCGGGAAAACGATCATGCCAGGCGGGACCATTGGCAACCAGCGAGTCCCATCTTTCGGTACGCCAGCGTTCGGCGATGCGGCTTCGCTCGAGCACGAGATGCGGCACCCCGCACTTGCTCAGATGCTCGCTCATGGCCAGCCCCGCCTGGCCGCCGCCAACAACAAGCGTGTCTACCGTTTCGACTGGCATTTCAGCGGCCCTTTCTGGCTCTCCCCGGGAGTGTCTGCGGATGCGGCGGAGATCTGATCGTTGATTTACTGGAGGCACCGGGCAGCGAAAATTATGATTTCATGTGGCAGTGGTTAGCTTGTCCCTAAATGCCGGGAAGCATGGCCGAAGATGTGGAGCGCGGGGCGTGGATCATCACTGTTGAGTCAGAAGAAACGGACGGCTCAGAGATAGAGGCTTCTGGCCGCCTTGGACGAGAGCAACTCCTTTGCCGGCCCCTCCTGGGCGACCTTACCCTTGACCAGCACATAGCCGCGATCGGCGATGCCCAGCCCCATTTCGGCATTCTGTTCGATCAACAGGATGGTCGTGCCTTGGCGATGGATCTCCCTTGTGATCTCGAAATACTCGCCGATGAGTTTTGGCGAGAGACCGAGCGACGGCTCGTCCATGATCACCAGTCTGGGTTCGCCGATCAGCGCGCGCGCCAGCGCCACCATCGCCTGTTCGCCGCCCGACAAAGTCCCGGCGACCTGGCGCAGGCGCTCCTGGATGCGCGGAAACAGCTTGCACATCTTGTCCAGTTGCACCCCGAAATTGGGTCCCCTGCCCGACACCGCGTCATAGCCCAGGCGCAAATTCTCCATCACGGTCAGGCCGGGGAACAGCCGGCGCCCTTCGGGAACGAGCCCGACGCCGAGCGACGCCAGGTTTTCCGTGCCGAGCGTCGCCATGTCCCTGCCCATCACCTCGACCTTGCCGCGCTGCGCCCGCACGACGCCGCAGACTGTCATGAAGGTCGTCGTCTTGCCGGCGCCGTTCGGCCCCAGCAGGCAGACCAGTTCGCCGGGGCGCACGCTCATCGCCACGCCGCGCAGCATCGGCACCGCGCCATAGGAAGTATCGACATCCCTGAGTTCAAGCATGGGCGACCGCCTTCCCGAGATAGGCTTCCTGGACGCGCGGGTCGGCGCGCACCGCCGCGAAGTCGCCCTCGGCGATCTTGCTGCCATAGTCGATGCAGGTGACATGCTGCGGGAACGCTTCGACCACCCGCATGTCGTGCTCGATCAGAACTACCGACAGAGCAGGGTTTTGTACGCGCAGCCGCGTGATGTCGGCCACCAGTGCGTCGGTTTCCGTGTCGTCCATGCCGACCGAAGGTTCGTCGAGCAGCAAGAGCTTGGGCTGCGATGCGAGCGCGCGGGCAATTTCCAGCCGTCGCCTGTCGGCCTGCGCCAGCGTGCCCGCTGGCCGGTAGCGTTGTTCGAACAGGTCGCCGGAGCCGAGCTTGAGCAGGGTTTCGGCCTTTTCCACGCAGGCCGCCATCTCACGGCGCGACGCGCCGGGCCGAAACAGCGCGGTCAGCACGCCGGTCCTGGTGCGGGTGTGCATGCCGATGATGACGTTGTCGAGGACACTGAGGTCGGAGAACAGACGCGACGACTGGAATGTGCGGGCGATGCCGCGGTCGACAACTTCGTAGGACGGGCGGCCGGTGATCTCGGCGCCGTCGAAGGTCACGCGACCGGAGGTTGGCCGGTAGACGCCGGTCACGACATTGAACAGCGTCGACTTGCCGGCGCCGTTCGGGCCGATGACGGCGAGCACCGCGCCCTTGTCGATCGACAGGCTGACATCGTTGAGCGCGACCAGGCCGCCGAAGCGCATCGTCAAATTCTCGACCTTGAGAAGCGCGCTCACAGTCCGCCTCCGTAGCGCCGCATGCGTTGCGGGAACAGACCTTGCGGCCGGATCATCAGGAAGCCGATGATGACGACGCCGAAGAACAGCAGGCGGTAGTCGGCGAACGCGCGCAATTTCTCCGGCAGGATGGTCAGCAGGAACGCACCGACGATGACACCGAAAATATTGTCCATGCCGCCGACGATGACCATGGTCATGATGGTGACGGAGACCAGGAAGGTGAAATTGTCGGGAGAAATGTAGGAGACGTAGAAGGCGTAGATCGTGCCGGCGAAGGCGGCGAGAAAGGCGTCGACGGCGAAGGCCAGAACCTTGAACCACGCCACATTGATGCCTTGCGCCTTGGCGGCGATCTCGTCGGCGCGCAGCGCATTCCAGGCCAGACCGATGCGCGAACCGTGCAGCCGATGCGCGGTGACGATGGCGACGACGACCAGTGCGGCCGACAAATAATAGAAATTCGCCTGGCTCGGCAGCTTCCAGCCGAAGATCACCAGCGGATCGGCAAAGGAATGGCCGAACAGGCTGGGCGCCGGAATGCCGACCAGTCCGTTGGGTCCGCCGGTCCAGCTGAAATTGTTCAGCAATTGCTGGACCACGACGCCGAAGGCGATGGTGACAAGCGCCAGATAAGTGTCGCGCGTGCGCATCGACGGGATGCCGATGATGAAACCGAACAGGGTCGCCGCCAGCGCCGCGACCGGCAGCGTCAGCCAGAAGCTGACGCCGAAATTGATCGCCAGCAGCGCCGACACGTAGGCGCCGATGCCGTAGGAAGCGCCGGTGGCGAAGTTCGGGATGTTGGCGCTGCCGAGCTGGAAATTGAGCGCCAGCGCCAGCACCGCATAAAGCTCGGCGACGATCAGCAGATGGAGGATATAGGTGTTGGATCCGACGAAGAACGGAAAGGCCAGCACGATGACCGCCGCAGTGATCATCGCCACGAGCGGAACCCGGGCAAAGCTCGCCAACGCATAGTCGGCGATCCACGGCAGCCTCTCCAGCAGATAGAAACCGAGGCCGAGCAAGGCCAGCAGGCCGACCACCTGCCAGCCGCGGTCGACTTTGAGGATGAGGTACAGGAACGCTGCCCCGATGATTTGCGAGGCGATGGCGAAGACCGTGGCCGCGGCTATGCCCGGCACGTCGGGTGAAGCACGACCCTGCATGCTAGACTTTCTCCATGACGGTGCGCCCAAGCAGGCCGGCGGGGCGGAAGATGAGCACGGCGATGACCAGCAGGAAGACGAAGACCAGCCGGTAGGAAGCGCCGTCCGGCACGAATGTCTGCGCCAGCACTTCGATGCCGGCAATGATCAGTCCGCCCAGTATGGCGCCCGGCATCGAGCCGAGGCCGCCGATGACCGCGGCGGAAAAGCCGAGCAGGCCGGCCATGACGCCGAAGTCGAACCGTGTCACGCCGGCATAGCTTGCGAACAGAAGTCCAGCGATGGCGCCGATAGCCGAGGCAATGAAGAACGTCGCACGGAAGACGCGTGCATCGCGGATGCCCATCATGCGCGCCACGACCCGGTCCTCCGAGGCCGCCCGGATGCGCAGCCCGAGCGGGGTCATGCGCAGGAAGACAAACAGCATGGCAACCAGCGCGACGGTCAGCACCACCACCAGCAGCGCGAACCAGCTGATGGCAACGCCGGAGATTTCGAAAGCCATGCCCGACACCAGGCGCGGGAAGGCATGCGGGTTCGATCCCTGCGGATAGAGATGGCGGATCAGTTCGCGGATGACGATGCCGAGCGCCACGGTCGCCACCAGCGCCATCATGGCGGGCGCATCGCGGAAGCGCCTGATGACCACCTTGTCCAGCAGGACGCCGATCAAACCGACGGCGAGCACGGCGACCGGAACCGCAAGCACCAGCCAGGCGGGCCCCGAGGCGCCAAGAGCGGTCGCCAACGCCTGGGCAAGCGCCAGCGTGATGAACGGCGCCGTCATCGCGACATCGCCGTGCGAGAAATGAATGACGTTCAAGACACCGAAGATCAGGCTGAATCCGATCGCCAGCAAGGCATAGATGCAGCCAAGGGTTATCCAGTTCACCAGTTGCTGGACAAGCAGTTCCGCCATGCGGTCGGTCTCTCGATTGAAGCCGACAGGTATCAATCGCCATCCCGGGCGGACAGAACGAATCTCCGAACTCACGAGTCACAATTTCCGAATTTCGTCACTGAATACGCGCCCGTACACTGATGATCAGCCGACGATCACGATCGGCCGGGTCGCTACGACGGCGGCAGATAATTCTGTTTGAGGTGGAACCATGCAAAACAGGCGCAGTGCGCTTATCCGCGTATCGTCAATTCTGGCCGGCTCTCTGTTTGCCATCGCCCTGGGCGCCGCCCAGGCGCAGGCCGACCAGATCAAGCTCGGCTTCATCGGGCCGCTCTCCGGCGGCAACGCCCAGCAGGGCCTCGGCGCCCGCAACGGCTTCCTGCTCGCCATCAAGCAGGCCAATGCCAGCGGCTATCCGCACCAGGTGGAAGGCGTCGTGCTCGATGACGCCTCCGATCCGGCCGTCGGCGTTTCGGCGGCGCAGAAGCTGGTCAACGATCCCGCGGTGGTCGCGGCAACGGGGCATTGGAACAGCTCGGTCGCGTTGGCGACGATCCCGGTCTTCAACCGCTCGCAGATGCCGTTCATCGTCTGGGGCGCGGTCAGCCCGAAGATTACCGAACAGAACTTCCCGAACGTGACCCGCGTCACGCCGACGCTGGTCAACGAGAACAAGCCGCTGGCCGAAGCCATCGCCAAGCAAGGCAAGATCAAGAAAATCGCCATCATCTCCGACACCACCGACTACGGTGCGGCCAACACCAAATGGTTCGGCGATTTCTTCAAGGCGGCCGGCGGCGAGGTCGTTTCTTCGGATGCCGCGGCTGTCGGCACGACCGATTTCCGCGCCATGCTGACTACCGCGAAGGCAGCGTCGCCCGACGCGGTCTATTTCGGCGGCGTCGTCACCGAAGCAGCGCTGGTGCGCAGCCAGATGGCCGACCTCGGCATGGGCAATCTGCCGATGTACGGAATTTCAGGCATCTACGACCCGAAATTCATCGAGATCGCGGGAGCTGCCGCCGAGGGCACCATCGCCGGAACTCCGGCCGTCCAGTCGAACCCCAAGCTCGAGGAATTCAACAAGGCCTATGAAACCAAGGCTTATCCCGATCCCGCCGGCTCCTATGCGAAATATGCCTACGAGGCGACGCAGATCCTGCTTCAGGTCATCAAGGAAAAAGGCCTCGACGACAAGGAGGCGCTGAGCAAGGCCATTCGTGACATCCACCACGATGGCATTCTGGGAGACGTCTCGTTCGATGCCAACGGACAGACCAACATGGCCATCGACATCGACATGTTCGTCGTCCGCAGCGGCAAATGGGAGAAGATGTAACTTACCTGATCGACGCCGCGCCCGTTCTCAGTGGCGCGGCGTTGATCACCTTCATCGCCGAGCTCGCAAAAGTCCTGACCGGAGCGCCTGACCATGAATGACGAGGCTGGCCACGGCGCACCTCGAAAGGCCGTCGAGATCAAGGGCGTCTCCAAGGTGTTCGGCACCTATCAGGCGCTGAAGCCTGTTTCCTTCGACATCTACGACAACGAGTTCTTCACGCTGCTCGGCCCGAGCGGCTGCGGCAAGACCACCCTGCTGCGCATGATCGCCGGTTTCGAGCAGCCGACGGCGGGGCAGATTTTCCTGCACGGCTCGGACATACAGGGACTCCCCCCGCATAAGCGGCGGGTCAACACCGTCTTCCAGAGCGACGCCCTGTTTCCGCATATGAGCGTCGAACAGAACATCGGCTTCGGGCTCGAAAACCTCGGCTGGTCAAAGGGCCGCCGCGATGCGCGCGTCGCCGATATGCTTCGTCTCGTCCATATGGAGGCCTTTGCCGGGCGCAAGCCGCAGCAATTGTCGGGCGGCCAGCGCCAGCGCGTCGCGCTCGCCCGCGCCCTGGCGCCGGAACCGGAAGTGCTGCTGCTCGACGAACCGCTCTCGGCACTCGACCTGAAGCTGCGCCAGGCCATGCGCGACGAGCTGCGCATCCTGCAGCGCAAGACCGGCATCACCTTCGTCTTCGTCACCCACGACCAGGAAGAAGCGCTCGACATGTCGGATCGCATCTGCGTTCTCGGCGATGGCGAGATCCAGCAGCTTGGCACACCCGCGGCGATCTACGAGGAGCCGTCGAACCGCTTCGTCGCCGATTTCATCGGCGAGACCAACTTCCTCGATGCTGACGTGATTGCCGTGGACGGCGAGCAGGCAACCGTGAAAACGCAGCTCGGCATGACCTTGACGGCCTCTCACAAGAAAGCGGTCGCCGGCCAGAAGGCCTTCATCTCGATACGTCCGGAGAAAATTAGCCTGCCCGCGCAGGACAACCCGATCGCTGTCGACGGCACGATCATGAGCACCAACTATCTCGGCGGCTACACATACTATCTGATTGAAGCGGGCGGCACCAAGCTGCGCATCTCCAAGCGCAACAGCGTCAGCCGCGGCCAGATGTTCGAAATCGGGCAATCGGTAAAAGTCGGCTTTGCCGCCGAATCCGTGCGGATCCTCGGCGCATGAAGCCATCCAACAAGAATCCGGACTGGCCCAAAGTTCCTAGCGGGAATGTCCTCGGCCTGCTGCCGGCCCATCTCATCATGCTGCTGACGCTGATCATCCCGATCGGTATCATCATCGTGGTGTCGTTCTCGACGCGTGGACCTTACGGCGGGTTCGAATACGTGTTCACCACCGCGCCGTACAAGCAGCTTTTGTTCAACGAAGGCTGGACCGGCGAGATGGAGTTCAATCCGCAATATCTCATCGTTGTTGCCAGAACGCTGGTCCTGTCGGCCGTGACAACATCGATCTGCCTGCTTCTGAGCTTCCCGGTCGCCTATTTCATCGCGCTGCAGCGGCCGGCGATCAAAGTGCTGCTGATCTATCTCGTCACGCTGCCATTCTGGGTTTCGATGATCGTGCGCGTCTATTCCTGGATCATCATCCTGGGCAAGGACGGTGTCGTCGAAAAGACCCTTCGCGGTCTCGGCCTCGTCGACAACATGGACTCGCTGCTGTTCGGCAACACCGCCATGCTGCTCGGTCTCGTCTACAGCTACATTCCGCTGATGATCCTGCCGATCTTCGCCTCGATCGAGAAGCTCGACCCTGCGCTCATCGAGGCGTCGCATGATCTCTATGGCAACCGCCTCACCACATTGCGCCGCGTTATCCTGCCCCTCACCCGGCCCGGCATGATCGCCGGCGCGATCCTGGTGTTCGTTCCAAGCCTCGGCGCGGTCCTGGAGCCGACCCTGCTCGGCGGCGGCAAGACCATGATGATGGGCAATCTCATCCAGCTACAGTTCGGTGGCGCCCGCAACTGGCCGCTCGGCGCCGCCATCGCCATCGTGCTGATGGCCGCGGTCATGGTCTTCCTGATTTTCCAGGGTCTGCGCTCGATGCGCACCGAAGGCCTGGAGCGTGCGGCATGAACGCGGACGATGATGTCAGGCGCTATCCGGGCTTCGGTCTCTTCAGCGCGATCTTCTTCGCCTATCTCTATTTGCCCATCGCCGTCGTGGTGTTCTACTCTTTCAACGCGAACCGGATCGTCTCCAATTGGGGCGGCTTCTCATTGCACTGGTACGCCACCGCTTTGTCCAACGCGAACCTGATGACAGCGGTGAAGACCTCCCTGCTCGTCGCCACGGTCGCCACAGTCGCCTCGACCCTTGTCGCGTTGATGGCGGCATTGGTGCTGGTGCGCGGCCGCGATGTCCGGTTCCGCCGCATCTCCGAAGCGGTGGTGAACCTGCCGCTGCTCCTGCCCGAAATCGTCGTTGCTGTCGCCGTCCTGATCCTCTTCTCCGAGATCGGGCTCGCCAACGGAATGGTGAAGCTGATGATCGCCCACACCACCTTCTGCATCCCGTTCGCCTTCCTGCCGATACGCGCCCGCCTGCAGGGAATGGACTTCGATCTGGAGGAAGCCGCCCGCGATCTCTATGCAACCGGTTGGGTCGCCTTTCGTCGCGTCACGCTGCCGCTCATCCTGCCGGGTGTTTTCGCCGGCGCCATGCTCGCCTTCGTCATCTCGATGGATGATTTCATCACCAGCAACCTGTTGAATTCCGGCGGCGCCACCACGCTGCCGGTCTACATTTTCTCACTGATCAAGCAGGGCGTGTCGCCGCAGCTCAACGCAATCTCGACCTTGATCATGATTGTTTCGGTGGTGCTGGCGACCGTGGCCTTCGTGCTTCAGCGACGGCAATAGCAGCGGCGTAGTTTTTCCTAATCAAGGCGTCGGGCAAATCGAATTTATCGAACCCGACGGTTTGTTATCGTCGCCCCTGGGAGAACAACAAACAGGGGAATGACATGACGACCAAAATTGCAGCGCTCGCCATGGCCGGTGCCATGAGCCTCGCCTTTAGCGCGCCCGCTGTCGCCGAGGGCAGCCTGGCCATCTACGCGTGGGCGGATTCCATCTCGCCCGAGATGGTCACGAAATTCGAGAAGGAAACCGGCATAAAGGTCACGGTCGACGCCTTCTCATCCAACGAGGACCTGCTGACCAAGCTGCAGGCCGGCTCGTCGGGCTACGACATCGTCACGCCTTCGCAGCACTTCGTGAAGATCATGATCGACAGCGGGCTGCTTGAGGATTTCGGCGCCAGTTCGATGGCGGCCTACAGCCAAGTCCTGCCGGACTGGCAGAAACCGTGGTGGGATGCGACAGGCAATCATTCGATCCCGCTCGCCTTCGGCAATGCCGGCTACACCGTCAACCGCGACCTCTACAAAGGCCCGGTCGACAGCTGGAAGACCTATTTCGAGCCACCGGCGGAGCTGCGCGGCAAGATCGCCAGCCTGGCGCAGCCCGACGAAGTCATTCCGGCAGCGGAAAACTATCTCGGCATCAAATATTGCAGCGAAGACCCGCAGGAGATGAAGCGCGTGCTCGACCTCTTGCTGGCGCAGAAGCCATTCGTGGCGGCCTATTCCAGCGACAACATCGAAAACCGCATCGGCAGCGGCGAGGTTGCCGCCCATTTCTGGTGGGACGGCAACACCATGAGGCTTCGCCGCAACGACAAGGCCAATGTCGAATACGCGATGCCGAAAGAAGGTCTGGTCGGCTGGCTGGATTCCTATGTCGTGCCGAAGGGCGCGGCCAATATCGAGAACGCCAAGAAGTTCATCGATTTCATGACCCAGATCGACAACGCGACGGCGCAGTACAATTATTACGGCCACTCTTCGCCGGTGAAGATCGACGAGAGCAAGGCGCTCTACAACAAGGAGAACGCTCCGGAGCTGTTCCCGACCGTTCCCGTCAAGATGGGCCAGGCCTGCTCGCCGGCGGCGCAGGAACTCGTCACCAAGGTCTGGACGCAGCTTCTGCAATGAGCCGCTCAGCCGGGGCGCGCGCCGCCCCGGCATCTCCATTCTCAAAGGGGCTGGCCATGCAGACCGAAAATCTTGACTACGATTACATCGTCATCGGCGCAGGCTCGGCCGGTTGTGTCCTTGCCAATCGCCTGAGCGCCAGCCCGTCCCACAAAGTGTGCCTGATCGAAGCCGGCGGCAGCGATAGCGGGCTGCGGGTCAAGGTGCCTGCCGGCATCCTCTCGCTCTACGGCAATCCGAACTATGACTACTGCTATGTCGGCGTGCCTCAGCCCAACCTCAACGGCCGCAGGATTCCGGTCAATCGCGGCAAGGCGCTGGGCGGCTCCAGTTCCATCAACTCGATGGTCTACATCAGGGGCGCCGCGCAGGACTATGACGAGTGGTCGCGACTCGGCTGCGCAGGCTGGGCATTCAGCGACGTGCTTCCCGTCTTCAAGAAGCTCGAGCGCAACCTGCTTGGCCAGGACCCGCACTACCACGGTACAGGCGGGGAACTGCTGGTCGACAAGCCGCGCGATCCGAATGTGCTGTCGTCGATGTTCGTCAAGGCCGGCAACAATGCCGGTCTTCCGGCCAACAGCGACTTCAATGCCGAAAGCCAGTTCGGCCTCGGCATCTACAATGTCACCCAGGATCGCGGCCAGCGCTTCAGCAGTTTCACCGCCTTCATGCGCCCGGTGCTCGATCGCAAGAATCTCACAATCCTCAGCGAATGCGAAGTGATCGACCTCGATATAGCCGAGGAACGCGCGACAGGGGTACGGGTGCGGTACAAGGGCGAGCAGAAGACGCTGTCGGCCCGCCGCGAAATCGTGCTTTCGGCCGGGGCGATCAATTCACCGAAGATCTTGCTGGCGTCCGGCATCGGCGCAGCCGCCGAGCTGCAGGCGATCGGTATAAAGCCGGTTGTCGATCTGCCGGGCGTGGGCAAGAACCTTCAGGACCATATCGACGGCATGATCACGGTCCGCTCCTCGAGTACGAAGACGCTCGGCCTGTCGCTGCCCAACCTGCCCCGCGTGCTGGCTGCGCCCTTCCGGTATTTTGCCGGCCGCAAGGGCATGCTCACCACCAACTACGTCGAAGCCGGCGGCTTTGCCCGGACGAAGTATGCGAACGGCATTCCCGACATCCAGTTCCATTTCGTGCCCGGCTATCGCAGCCATCGCGGCAGGCTGGTGGAGTACGGCCATGGCTACGCAATCCACACCTGCGTGCTCAGGCCCAAAAGCGTCGGCGAACTCAAACTGTCAGGCCAGGCATCGAACCGGGATGTGCTGATCGATCATCGCTTCTTCTCGAACGACGAGGATGCCAGGGTGTTGGTCGAAGGCATCAAGATCGCGCGTCAAATCTTTGCCGCATCCGAGTTCGACCCGATCAGGGGGACGGAGATGCTGCCGGGCAAGGATGTTCGCAGCGATGACGAGATCCTCGCCTATCTGCGTGCCGAAGCGCTCACCGTCTATCATCCGGTGGGGACGTGCAAGATGGGGACCGATGCGATGGCCGTCGTCGACCCGGCAACGCTCAAGGTGCGCGGCATCGGTGGCTTGCGGGTCGCGGATGCGTCCGTGATGCCGAAGCTGATCGGCGGCAACACCAATGCCCCCAGCATGATGATCGGGCACCGGGCAGCGGAGATGATCCTGGGCCGGGGATAATTTCTGTAGCGCAACTCCAGGAAAGGCGTGCAGCGGCCTTCCTTCAGTAGCCGCGCAAAAACAATGAGTTGGAGCGGTTCAGTGAATCAAACATTGAACCGGCGCTTTTGCAGCTGGGCTGCGGCGGGCACGCGCCGTCGAATTCAAGCGGCTTGATCGTCCCGCTCATCCGCCTCGCCGTTGATCTCGCGCAGCAGCCTTTCGATGTCGGCCTTCGGGAGACGGTTCGGCGAGTTGGTCGCGCATCAGCCGGCGCAACGTCGAGGTCAGCGCGCCCGGCGTCGCATTGTAGCGCGCCAGCAGTGCCCGCTCGCTGATGATCCCATCCAGGACACCGAGTGCCATGTCGCGCATCACTTTCTCGTCGAGAGAAAGCGATCCCACCTGATCTTGGCGAGCGCCCGGCTGCGTCGCTTCGAGCAATCGAGCCGCGGTTGGGCTCGTAACTTACGACCCCTTCGCCCTGCAATTGCACCAGAGCGTGACGCACAGGTGTACGCGAGACGCCAAGGGTCGCCGCGATCTCCGCCTCGTTGATCCGCTCACCGACTTGAATTCGCTCGAAGAACTGAGCCCGAAGCTGATTGCGAATGCGTTCCTGGAGCGGCGAGGCTGCGGTCATACTGACCCTGCATGCGCGCCGCCGGGCCGAGCCGGATCGAAGCCGAACCGCATGCGTATTCCGAAGACATGGACACGACAAACATGGCGCGCCACTACATCGCAACTTGGCTATCGTGGCCTTGGGAGACGCGGTTTACCACCGAAATGAAATCCGCGACCAGCTTGTCCGGCGTGCCTCGATAATCGATGGCGATGACGCATTCCTGCATGGTCGGGCTTATTTGGCAGCCTGATCGTAGCCTTCGTGCTGTCGCTCAATGGCCCGAATATCTCGTTCTACCCGGCGCCACGCCTACCATGCCATCGGTCGCCTGGAGCGCACTGCGCTATGGCGTCAAGCCGGAGCTCTATGCGCTTCGTCGATCACCAACATCATGGTATTTGCCGCAATCGCGGTGCTTTATTTCGTTGCACGCTCGGACAGAAACGGCCGATGGAGTGACATGTCATGCTTGTGGTGCTTTCGGCGGGCCGGAATTCTGGTGAGGCCTGCTTGCACGTCCTGCATTGTGCCCCAGGGGCTGGCGAATGACGATGGAGGTCCCCGACGAGAAAGTCGATTGCATTGTCATCGGCGCCGGCGTCGTCGGCCTGGCGATTGCGCGGCGGCTGGCGCTCGATGGACGCGAAGTTCTTGTCGTGGAGGCCGAGGACAGCCCAGGGCTGGGCACGTCGAGCCGCAACAGCGAGGTCATCCATGCCGGCATCTACTATCCGAAGGGCAGCCTGAAAGCGCAGCTATGCGTCGAAGGAAAGAACGCGCTTTACCGCTATTGCGAAGCGCGCGGGATTCCGCACCAACGCATCGGCAAGCTGATCGTCGCTACCAGCGACGCGGAATTGCCGATCCTGGAGGGGATCCGGACCAAGGCTGCGGACAATGGTGTTGCGGACCTGGAGATGCTCAGCCGCGCGGATGTGGAACGCCTTGAGCCTGAACTGGATGTTGCCGGCGCGCTTTTGTCCCCAAGCACGGGGATCGTCGACAGCCGCGCGCTGATGCTGGGGCTACAGGGCGATGCCGAGAATGCCGGTGCCACCTTTGCGTTTCGCGCGCCGGTTCTCGGCGGCAGCGTCGACAAAACGGGCTGCGAGCTCCAGTTTGGCGGCGATATGGAAGGCTATAGGATCGCCGCAAATCTGGTCATCAATGCGGCCGGATTGTCAGCCCATCTCGTTGCCCGGAGCCTTGCGGGCGGGCATGGCGGCAAAATCCCAGATGTCACCTACGTCAAAGGCAATTATTTTGCGCTTGGACGCCGCCCGTCCTTCAACCATCTTGTTTATCCGGTTCCGGAACCAGGCGGCCTCGGAGTTCACCTGACGCTGGATATGGCCGGATCGGTTCGTTTCGGGCCGGACGTCGAGCCCGTCGATGAGGTCGGCTACGCGATCGACCCAACTCGGGCCACACCATTTTACGCGGCCATCCGACGCTATTGGCCGGGGCTGAGGGACGGGGAACTGGAGCCGAGCTATTGCGGGCTGCGGCCTAAAACGAACGGGTTGCAGTTCGGCGATTTCGACATTCTGGCAGATCCGTCCGGACGGCTGATCAGTCTTTTCGGAATCGAGTCACCTGGCCTGACAAGTGCGCTCGCCCTGTCGGATAGGGTTGTCCAACTAGTCAGAACGACGAACTCGTCTTGCTTTAGCCTTTGATCGCTCCAGCGGTCATGGATCCTGATATCTGCCGATACATCACAAGACCCAGCAAGGCCGGCGGCAAGGCACCCAGCATCATGACCGCGGAAGCGGTTCCCCATTTTACGCCGCCGCCGCTTGCGGCGAAGAAGAAGGACGCGCCGACCGTCATCGGCACGGCACGGCTGGTTGTCAGCATGAGACCGAAGAGGAACTCGTTCCAGGCAGTGATGAAGCCGAAAATGAAGGTTGTGACCAGCGCCGGTCGGATGACGGGCCGGACGATCATCATCATCACCTGCAAGGAACTTGCGCCATCGACTTTCGCCGCCTCGTCGAGTTCGACCGGTACATCTGAAATCGCGTTCACCAGGATGACGAGCGCAAGCGGCGCGTTGACGATGGTCAGGATGAGCCCGAGCCCGATCTGCGTATCGAGCAGGCCCAGCCACTGGTACATCATGTAAAGCGGGATCGCGAAGATGATCAGCGGTACGGCGCGAAGGTTGATGACGATCGGCAGGACCAAGCGCTTTCCCGCCTCGCTACGCGCGATCGCATAGGCAGCCGGGAACGCGAGCACGATCGCAAGGCCGGTTCCGATCAGCGCCGCCACGGTGCTGTTCAGCAGATAGGCATAGATGTTGAAGCGGCTGGTCTGCGTCAGGACCTCCAGATAATTGTCGAGCGTCGGCTGGCTGATCCACAAACCGGGGTTCGTCGAAAGCTCGCGCTGGCTTTTGAGCGATGTGATCAGCGTCACGATAATGGGGAAATTCATCGCCAGCACGGCGATGGCAAAAACGATCCAGCGCAGTGCCCTGACCATCGTCAACGCTTCCTGCGGCCGGCAAGCCGGTTAAGGCCGTGGAGAACGATGAACGACGCCAGGAACAAGACAACCGAAGCGGCGACCGCCTTGCCGATAGCCCCTTCCTTGAAGAAGGCCTGGTAGATGTAGATCGACAAGGACGTCGTTGAACCGCCAGCGCCACTGCCGGTCAGTGCGTAGACATTGTCGAACACCCGGAAACCGTCGATGAAACGGATGAAAAACGCGATGACCAGCGTCGGCTTCATCAACGGCAGGTCGATCCACCGAACGATCTCAAACGGTGATGCGCCATCGAGCGAGGAGGCTTCGCGCACGTCGAGCGGTATGGCCGAATAGGCCATGTAGAAGAGCAGGAAGGCGAAAGGCGTCCATTGTAGCGTCTCCACGACGACAAGGGTGCGGAAGGCATTGTCGATGTCGAGGAAGGCCGGGCTGTCGCCGAACCATTCGAAGAGATAGTAGGGGACGGGGCCCGCGAATTCATGCAGCACCAGCCGGTACATGAGACCGACCATGGCCGGCGCGACCATCAGCGGCAGCATCAACGGCGCCATCAGAACTGGACGCTTGCTCAGAAGCGGCGCCAGGAAGATGGCAAGGAAAAGGCCGATCAGACATTCCGCCGATGCGGTAAGAATACCGAAGCGCAGAGAGAACCAGGCCGAGCTCCAGAATTCGCGGTCGTTCAACACCGCGACATAGTTACCGAAACCGCTCAACACCGGACTGCGCAAGGTCTCGAATTTAACGGTCGAAACGGAATAGATCAGATTGACGATCGCCGGAAAGCCGAGAAACAGAAGCAGGAAGCCGACCAGTGGCGTCAGATACATCCTGCCTTCGGCACGTGTCACAAGGGCCATGTCGATCCGCCAAACGCGCCGGACACCGGGCCTCGGCCCGGCGTCCGGCAAATGGTTCATTTCTCAAACGCGCCGGACACCGGGCCTCGGCCCGGCGTCCGGCAAATGGTTCATTTCTTGAGAAGGTCCTGCATGCCCGCCTTGGTGTGGGCGAGCGCGTCCTCGAGGCTCTGCTGGCCGGACCAGTAGCCGGTGAACTCCTTTGCCTGCAGTTCATAGACCGGGAGCGCACTCGCGGACGTCGCTCCGGTCATGACATAGCCGTACTTGCTGGCGAATTCGCCGAGCTTGACGAGGTCGGGACGTTCCTTCGCAACCTTGGCGACGACATCGGGAGACAATGCCGGCGAACCGCCGCTGCGCGCATAGAGCAAGGCCGCATCCTCGGTGGCGAGCCACTTCAGGAACTTGACGGCGCCTTCCTTGTTCTTGGCGTTCTTGTTGAGGCCCAAACCAAGGCCGTGGATGTGATCGGCGCGTCCGTCGGGACCTGCCGGCGGTGCGACGATCCCGGTCACCTCGGCGACGGCCGGGGATTTTTCGGTGCTGGTCAGATCCGCCGCCGCGGCATTCCACTGCAGCGCCGTCGCGGCCTGGCCGGATGCGAAGGCCGCGTTGGTTTCCGCATATTCGTAGCTCAGCGAATCCTTGGGCGAAGAACCGGCATCATAGAGCTTCTTGTAGAGTTCGAGGCCGGTCTTGTAGGCATCGGAATCCACCGTGACATTGCCGTCCTTGTCCATCCAGTCGCCGCCGTAGGAACGCGGCAGGGACTGGAAGACCATCATGTTGAACAGCAGGTTCTTCATCTGCAGGACCGTGCCATAACGCACCGGGCTGTCGGGGTTCACCTGCTTGGTGAAATAGAGGGCGGTGGCCGCCCAGTCGTCCCAGGTCCAGCTGTCCGGGTCTTTCGGCTGCAGCGGCTTGCCGAGATATTTCCGGGCGATTTCACCATAGGTCTTCTTGGCGGCGTCATCCCCGATCAAGGCGTCGATGAGATCCTTGCGGTAGTACATGAAGTGCAACGAAAGGTCTGTCGGCACGCCGTATTGCTTGCCGTCGAACTGCATCGTCTTGAGAACGGATTCGCCGAAAACCTTGGCCGCGCCCGCGCCAAGATCGACCGGCTCCATATAGGGCGCGTAGCGACCGAGCGAGTAGGTGGCGACGAGGTTCACGTCGAAGGCACTGGATCCGGCCGCCATGTCAGCCTGCAGCTTGTCGTAAAAGCCTTCCCGGTTGAAGAACCGCAACTCCACCTTGTCGGCATCACTGGCCTGCTTGTTGTAGGTTTCCACGGTTGCCCGCAGTGCGGTTTCCTCGGAGCCGCCAGGCCAGCCGAGCACGGTCACGGTTGCGTTGGCAAAGGTCGGCAAAGCCGTCCCCGCAAGGAGGGTGGCCATAAGCGCAAAAGATGTCCTGCTCAATTTCATGATCGTTCCCTTCTTTTTGATGATTTTTGCATGGCATGACCGGGCGCCGTTACCTTGCCCATTCGGCGAGATCGGCAACACCGATGACGCCGGCGTGGCCTCCGAGCTTCGCCGCCACGAGATCGGGGGAAAGGCGCGGCGGGACCTCGCTCAGATGTGCGCGCACCCGGTCGAGATAGCCTTCTGCAAGACCTATGCTGCCGCCGATGACGATCAATGTCGGATCGAACATCATCTGAATGTCCCGGCATAGCGCCGCGACCCGCGAGGCGCTCCGCGAGACGATGGCGCCGGCCCAGTCCTCGCCCTTCAGCGCGTGTCCGAACACATCGGCGGCGTCGGCCTTGAAACCGGCCTTGAGGGCCTCCGAAGCGATCCAGCGGCCGGAGGTGCTGTCTTCGAGCGGAGCCCGGTCTTCAGACAGGCCACGGATCAGACCGAAGTGACCGGCTAGACCGGACAGCAATCGGCCGTTGCAAACGATGCCGCCGCCAATTCCGGTCGAGATGGTCAGAAAGACGATGTCGCGACCTTGCCCGGCGCCGAATTTGTATTCGCCCCAGGCAGCCGCCTGGGCATCGTTGAACGCACAGACCGGCTTGCCGAAAACAGCGGATGCCCTTTCGACCAGCGGGTAGCCGTCGGGAATGCCAAGGGTTGCCGGATTCAATGCCGACCAGCGTCCATCCTGCACCAGTCCGGTCACCGCAATGCCGATGCGGCTGAAGCGGCTCGACCAGGCTGACGTGCTTTGCGCGAGGGATGCCAGCCAGGCGTCGGGTCCAGCCTCTCGCGCGGTCCGCACGATCTTGTCCTCGATCACCGTGCCATCGCTGACCAGCGCGGCCATCGTCTTGGTTCCCCCGATGTCGATGCCCAGGACGGATGGGCCCAGGACGGATGGGCCCAGAACGGTTGGGCCCAGGACACTTGTGCCAAGGGCGGTTTGCGCGCCCCTCGCCGCATAGGCATCGGAAAGCGCCTGGTGGAACCATGAGGTGACGTGCTCGGTACGGGTGATCGCCGAGCCGACAACCACGGCACAGGCGCCGGCGCGCGCGGCGGCAGCCGCCTGCTCAGGCGACCGGATACGCCCTTCGGCAATGACGTAGGGGGTCAGGGTTCGCATTTCAGCGATGAGGGCGATATCCGGATCCTGCGGCTCCGGCCCGCCGACATAGCCGGAAAGCGTCGTGCCGACGAAATCGACACCCGCGGCAAGGGCCCGGCGCGCATCGTCAAGGCAAGAGCAATCGGCCATGGTCAGCTTGTTCTTGGCCTTGACGGCTTTCACAAGCGCTTCGACAGGAACGGGACGGACACGCTCCGTCGCATCGAAAGCGATGATATCGGCGCCCGCCTCTGCCAGGGCCTCGACATCGGCCAGATAGGGTGTGATGCGCACGGGACTGTCGGTGAGATCGCGCTTGACGATACCGATGATCGGCACGCGGACGGCCAGGCGGGCGGCCGCGACATAGGGCACGGATTCGATGCGCAGGGCCTTGGCTCCGGCTTCAACAGCGGCCCTGGCAAAGCCCGTCACGAACTGCGCACTGTCCATCGGGCCGCCGGGAACCGGCTGGCAGGACACGATGAGACTGTTGGCGATGTCTTCCCGCTGCACGTCGGCACTCCCTTGTCGCCATCACGATAAATGGAAAATACCAGATTACAACCAGTTCATAACTGGTATTATCTTTGCAGCTCGAAGACGAAATCGTAGACGTCTCCTTTGTAGCGTGTCTCGCAGTATTCCACGATCTGTCCGTCGGCGAGAAAGCAGCGGCGCTCGGTCATCAGCAGCGGTGCGCCCGCGTCACAATGAAGGTGCTTTGCATCCTCCAGCGACGCGCCGCGCGAGCGCATGCGCTGGATTGCCCTCTGAGGCAGGAAGCCGCGTGCATCAAGCGCTTCATAAAGGGAATCCTGAACCATCCCGGGCGAAGGAAGGAAGCGAACCGGCACGGCCGAGACCTCGACGGCGATCGGCGCGCCATCGGCTGTCCGCACACGACGCATGCGAACCACATTGGTATTGCCCGCAATACCCAGGGCCATCATTTCGGCCGGGGATGGACGGCTTATCTGCTTGGAAAGCCATAGACATCCAGGCTTCAGGCCGCGCGCCAGAATGTCCTCCGAAAAGCTCGTCAGCGTCGAAAGCGATTTCTCGACCCGCGACCCGATCTCGGTTTTGGAACCGTGCCGGCGATTGAGCTGCCCTTCCTCTTCGAGCAGCGCCAGAGCTTTTCTCACAGTGACTCGCGAGATCGACAGGGCTTCCGCCAGAACCCGCTCGCCTGGCAGAACCGCGCCGGCTTTCAACGCATTGGAGCGGATCGCCGCCTCGATCGCCGATTTCAACCGTCTGTAAAGCGGCACATCGGACGCTGTCGCTTCCATTTCCCGACTGACAAGCCCGATCAGGTTCACGGTTGTCATTGCCCTTCCTCCCGCGCGAGAAGCACCCAGGATCAAAACATTCCTGACTGGACCTATACTGGTATTATCAATCCGGTGCAAAGGGCCAGCGGACGGTGCTTCGCCGCGCCCTCAGCGCATCACGATCCCTTAGCGAACCCTCGGTGACAGCTTCATGGAGATGCGATCGCAGGCAGCCCGCAGGACCTCCAGAGTATAGGCATGGCGGCTTTCACGCGTATGGCGATTGATATAGGCGACGATGATGGAGGCGACGGCACTGCCGTCCGGCCCGATGACCGGACAGCAGATATCGGTGATGCCGACGAAGTCACGGCTCTCGCGCATCCAGTAGCCGTCCGCGCGGATGGTACGGAGCTGTTTTTCCAGCGCGTCACGATCCAGCGGCGCCGGTGAATGCGCCGCACATTCATCGATCATCCGCGCTGCGACCTTTGGTGACTGGAAGGCAAGTATCACATGGCCGGAAGTCGCGTCGGTGGCCAGGCGGCCGTAACCGAGGCGCAGCGTGAACGCCATGTCCTCGCCGCCGGGAGCGGCCGCGGTCACGACGGTCAAGCCATGATTGAAGACGACCAGGTGCGGCGACTGATTTGAGTCCCCGGCAATCTGCGTCAGCTCGGGCATGGCGGCGGACATGAGATCCTGAGCGCTCGGCGTGTGCAGCCCCAGCTTGAAAAGCTTGTCGGTCAACGAATAGGCGTCGGTCTCGGCGTTGCGCTCGATATATTGACGCTCCTGCAGCGCGATCAGCATCCGGAAAATCTCATTCTTCGAACGGCCGAGGCCTTCCGCGATCTCCTTCATCGTCAAGGGCGCCCGCGCCTCCGCCAGCAGTTCCAGGACATCCAGCCCCTTGGTCAGCGCCGGGGCCGAATAGGTCGGTTTGCCACTCTCTTTTGCGTCATCTGCCATTCGAAGAATCCCCGGTGGTCCCGCACGATAGAGACAAGAAATCGGAATTGCCATTGGTTTTATATCCAAACTTGACACCATATATAAAACTGACATGATGACGGGGACAATGAATTTCGAGGCCGACCCGATGACCGTCCAGAGACCTGCAAACACTGTCCGCGCGACCATCATTCCCCGGAACAACAGTGTTTACACGTCGGTCGATTTCGATCGCGAGGGCAAGCAGATCGGTTTCTTCCATGTGCCTCAATCGCCGCACGACGATGCCTGGGGCACGGTCCGCGTTCCGCTCGCCGTCATCAAGAACGGTGACGGTCCGACGGTCCTGATCGAGGGTGGCAACCACGGCGACGAATATGAGGGGCCGATCGCGCTCGGCGAGCTTCTGCGCGAGATCGATCCACGGGATATTGCCGGACGCATCATTGCGATTCCGGCCATCAACATTCGGGCCGTCGAGGCCGGCACCCGCACCTCCCCGGTCGACGGGTTGAATTTCAACCGCAGTTTTCCGGGCGATTTCAACGGCACGCTGACAAGCCAGATCGCGGCCTATGTGCATGACATCCTGTTTCCGAAGGCCGACTACTTCCTGGATCTCCATTCCGGCGGTTCGTCCCTGATGATCCTGCCGAGCGCGATCATCGAGCCCTCCCCGACCGCGCAGGGGCATCGCAAGAACATCAAGGCGACGCTCGCCTTCGGGGCACCGACCGTTGTCATGGTCGACAATCTCGGTGAAACCCGGACCTCGACCGCGTCCGCCAACCACCAGGGGCTGATCGTCATCGGCAGCGAGATGGCCGGCGGCGGCCTTGTCAGTCAGGATGCGCTGGCCATCTGCCGCAGGGGCATCCGCAATGTGCTGAAACATGCAGGTGTCCTGAAAGGCGCGCCTGACATCGCCCCTGGCGCCAACGCGCGCGTGCTCAAGGTTCCCGGAAGCGAAGGCTATCTGCTTTCCGAGGAGGACGGTGTCTTCGAACCCTTGAGCTCGCTCGGCAGTGCCGTCAGCAAAGGCGACCTTGCCGGACGCATTCACTTCCTCCACACGCCGTCACGCGCGCCCATCGATCTCCTTCACCCCATCGACGGCATCGTTTTCGCCAAGCGTCAGCCCGGCCGCGTGCGTCCGGGGAATTGCTGCTTCGTGCTTGCCAACGAATATCCGGAGGCACTGACCGATGGGCCATAAGGACATCGAAGCGGCTGCCCGGCGCATTGCCCCCTTCATACGGCGCACCCCGGTCGTCAAGCTCGACCATGCCACGGGGGCAAACCTTCAAAATGATGTCTATTTGAAACTAGAATGCCTCCAGGTGAGCGGCTCCTTCAAGATCAGGGGCGCCACGAACCGGGTGAAAACGCTCGAGCCAAGCCGGATCGAAAACGGACTGGTCGCCGCATCCGGCGGCAATCACGGCCTGGCCACCGCCTATGTGGCTGCCCGGGCCGGCGTTCCCGCCACCATTTACCTGCCGAACAATGCAAGCCCGCTGAAGGCGGAAAAGCTTCGCAAATGGGGGGCTGACGTTCGCTTCGAAGGCAATGTCTGGGATGAAGCGCATGAGGCTGCATCGGCCGAGGCAAAGGCGTGCGGCGCCTTCTACATGCATCCCTTCGCCGATGCGCAGATCGTGTCCGGTCAGGGAACCGTGGCGCTGGAGATGGTCGATCAGATTCCCGATGCCGACATCTATATCGTCGCGATCGGCGGTGGCGGGCTCATCAGCGGCATGTCCGAAGTCCTGAAGCACGTCAAACCCGAAGCCAGGATCATCGGTGTCGAGCCGACCGGTTCACCGACCCTTCACGCCTCCGTGGCTGCCGGCCGTGTCGTTCGCTTGCCCGAGATAACGACGAAGGTGGCGACCATGGCCTGCGGCCGCACGGACGAAAGCATCTACGAGATCGTCGCCAAGCACGTCGACGACATCGTCCTTGTCGAGGATGCGGACATGCAGAAGGCCGCTGAATTGCTCTGGTTCGAATTCGGCATCGCCGCCGACCTCAGCGGCGCGGCATCGCTGGCCGCCTTGATGAGCGGCGCTTTCAAGCCACCGCGCGGCGCTCGCATCGCCGGGCTTATCTGTGGCGCCGGTGTCGAGGGCCTGAATGGCTGAGGTTGAGCAAGGCCGGTCCACGCAGACGCGGCCCTGACATGGATACGGCACGAGTGCCGCGAAATACCGCCGGAATGCCTGTCACTGGGACGGTCGTCGTGCGGGACATGAAAAAGAGGCGAAGAATCGTCCTGTCGCAACAAGAGGAGAACTGAAACATGCGCATTTCCCTGAAAGCATCCATTGCTCTGCTCGCACTCGCCATCGCGACGCCCTCGCTTGCCGCGGAAAAGGTTTTGGGGCTTGCGGCAATCGACCTGCAGAACTCCTTCTTCGTCCGCATGAAGGAAGCGGGCGACGTGGCTGCCGCCGACTATGGGGTGAAATCCACCTGGCAGAGCGCCGAGGGCAGCCTGGAAAAACAGGTCAGCATCATCGAGAATTTCATCAATCAGGGCGTCAGCGCGATCCTGATCGATCCGATCGACAAGAACGCGGTCATTCCGGTCATACAGAAAGCCACCGCCGCCGGCATTCCGGTGATCACCATGGGCAACAAGGTCGAGGCCGGCTCGAACTACTCGACGCTCTATCCGGACTACGACAACATGTCGATGGTTGCCCGCGCGCTCGGCAAGTCGCTTGGCGGCAAGGGCGAAGTCGCCCTGCTTGTCGGTTCGCGTGGCAACTTCGTGTCCGACACGCGCGAAAAAGGGTTTGTCGAAACCCTAAAAAAGGAGTTTCCGGACATCAAGGTTGTCGGCATCGAGCCGACCGGCTGGGACGCAGCCAAGGCAACCAATGCCGCCCAGACCTGGCTCACCACCTATCCGGATCTGAAGGCCATCGGCTGCATCTCCGACAGCCTTTGCCTGGCCGCCGATTCCGTTGCCAGCTCGATGGGAACCCAGTTGCTCTACGGCGGCTATGACGGCGACGCCGAGATGAAGCCGCTGATCGACGACGGCAAGATGGTGATGGACGTGCTGACCGGCGCCTATCGTGTCGGCTACTGGAACATCGCCGTTGCCGCTCGCCTGGCCAACGGCGAAAAGCTGCCGCAGGATCTCTACATGCCGACCTATTTCGTGACCTCGGATGCGACGGCCGCGAAGCTCAAGGCGGATGGCCTCACCTTCGAATACATCAACACCGACAAAGAGGCGGTGGAAGCCAAGAACTATACCGAGCAACTCGGTCCCAAGGTTCCGGCGACCGCCATGACCCTGGCAAAGTAACAGCCTAAAAGCGGCTCAAGCGCCGGATGACGTATCATCCGGCGTCCCCTTTTCCTGACGATGGCCGTCGCCGCTCCGTGGTGACCGCGCATGATGCTCGATAAGAGGACCGACCCATGTTCCAGTCCTGGACCTCTCCGTTACTGCGGCGCAACGAACCGGTTCTCATCGCGGTGCTGCTGGTCGCCATCGCCGTCTTCGGCTGGATCGATCCGCGTTTTCTGTCGACCGGCAATCTTGTCAGCATCGCGCAGCAGAGTGCGGTCATCGCCCTCATCTCTTTTGCCATGACGGCCGTGATCATCGCGCGCGGCATTGATATTTCCGTCGGCAGCAATCTTGCCTGTTCCGGCATCGCCGCGGGTCTTGCCTACACGGCAACCGGCTCGGCGAGCTTGAGCCTTCTCGCCGCGATCGGTGGCGGTGCCGCAATCGGTCTGCTCAATGGAACGTTGATCGGCTTTGCCGGCATCTCCCCATTCATCGCAACGCTCGCCACCATGGCGTTTGCGCGCGGCCTGGCGCTCAGCCTCTCCGGCGCATCCAGCATCGCGGTCGCCGATCCGGTCCTGCTTTTCGCGGGACGCGAGACGATCGGCCTCCTGCCGGTCTCCGTCATCATCGCCGCCATCTGCCTGGGCCTCTGGTGGTTCGTGCTCAATCGTACGGTCTACGGACGCTGGATCTATGCGGTCGGCGGCAATGCGGGCGCGGCGCGGGCCTCACTGGTTCCCGTCGACCTCGTGCGCATCTCCGTCTACCTGATTGCCGGTGCGACGGCCGGGCTCGGCGCGATACTCACCATCGGCCGCCTTGGTTCGGCACAGCCGCTTGCCGGCACCGGCCTCGAATTTACAGCCATCACAGCCGCCATCATCGGCGGCACGAAACTGTCCGGCGGCCAGGGCTCCATCTGGGGAACGGCGATCGGGGCGCTGCTGCTGGGCGTCATCAACACCGGCCTGTCCTTCCTGCAGGTACCGCAGATCCTGATCTATTTCGTCACCGCGAGCCTCATTCTGGTGGCCGTTCTCACCAGCCAGCCGCAGAGTGTCGCCGCCCTGTTCAAGACCGGTGGCCGCAAGTCCACCCCGTCGCCCCGCAACACCGCCGCAACACCGGTCGGCAAACACAGCATCGCCTTGCGCGGGCTTGGCAAGTCTTTTCCGGGCGTCAAAGCACTCGACGGTGTCAGCTTTGCCGTCTCGGCCGGTGAGGTGGTGGGACTTGCCGGCGAGAACGGGGCCGGGAAATCGACGCTGGTGAAGTGCATTTCCGGTCTGCATCGCCCGGACGAGGGTGAGATCATGATCGACGGCAACGCCGTCCAGTTCCACTCCCCCAGCGACGCCAAGGGCATCAGCGTCATCCATCAGCATTTCAGCCTTTCGCCGGACCTGACGGTGGCCGAGAATCTCTTCATCGGCCGCGAACCGCATACCCGCCTGGGATTTCTCGACCGGGCCCGGATGCGGCGCGATGCGAAATCCATCATGGACGAGCTGTCGCTCGATATCGACATTGGCGCGGAGCTGCGAACGCTTTCCGTCGGGCACCGGCAGATGGTGGAAATTGCCCGTGCCGTTCTGTCCGATGCCTGGTTCTTCATCATGGACGAGCCGACCAGCGCGCTCTCCAACCGCGAGCGCGATCAGCTCTACGACCTGATCGACAGGCTGAGAGCTCGCGGCGCCGGCATCCTCTACATCTCCCACAAGATGGAAGAGATCTTCAGCCAGTGCGACCGCGTCGTCGTTCTGCGTGACGGGCGCTTCATCGGCGAGCGCCAGACCCGCCAGACCAGCGAGGCCGAGATCGTCTCGATGATGGTCGGGCGCGATGTCGGCGACATCTTCCCCTATCTCGAAGCGCAAGTCGGCGAAACCGCGATCGAAATCAGCAACATCTCCGATGGCAAGCTCTTGAAGTCGGCCACGCTCAGCGTGTGCAGGGGCGAAATCGTCGCGCTCGCCGGCCTGATGGGAAGCGGCCGCTCCGAGGTGCTCAGGCTGATTGCCGGCCTCGAGACCATGCATGGCGGCACGCTCAGAATTTTCGGCGGGCAGCAGACCGGCGGCGACACCAAGGCCGCCAATCGCGCCGGCATCGTCTACATACCGGAAGATCGGCACCTGGAAGGCTTCGTCGGCACGATGTCGATCAGGGATAACCTGTCCCTCGCCTGGATTCGCGACAACAGTCAATTCGGCCTGCTGAGACCTCGCCGCATCCTGGCACTCGCCCGCGATCTCATCGGCTCACTCGGTGTGCGGCCTGCCCAGCCCGACAAGATGACCATCGAGCTTTCGGGCGGCAATCAGCAGAAGGTAGTCATCGGCAAATGGCTTGCCACCAAGCCGAAGATAATCCTGCTCGACGAGCCGACACGCGGCGTCGACGTCGGCGCGAAGTCCGAACTCCATCACCTGATCGCAAGATTGAAGGCCGAAGGCGCGGCGATCCTCATGGTGTCGAGCGAGTTGCCCGAGGTTCTCGGCGTTGCCGACCGCATCGTCGTCATGCGCGAAGGCCACTCTGTCGGCACGCTGGCTCGTGGGGCGACGGAAGAAGACGTGATGACGCTGGCTTTCGGTGATCGCACGATCACACCACCAGCCTGCGCACCCCGGCCAGCATCCAACCTTGCACCATGCCCGTGAGGAGAACCCTTTGAGCAAGCTGAAGATCGCCATCGTCGGTGCCGGCTACATGGGCCTCCTGCATGCGAAGGTGGTTGCCGCTAGCCCTGTCGCGGAACTGTCGGCATTCGTTGATCCGAATCCTGCCTCGGGAAGCAAGGCCGCGTCCGATTTCGGTGCCCGGCATTTCCGCGATGCCGCCACCGCGCTGGCCGCCAATGCCGCCGACGCCTACATAGTGGCGGCACCCGACACGCTGCATGAAGACGTCTGCCGCACGCTGCTCGATGCCGGCAAGCCGGTGCTGCTCGAAAAACCGATGGCTCACGATCTTTCCGCTGCCAAGGCGATTGCTAGAGCGGCGGAGAAAAACGGCGCGCGCCTGTTGGTCGGCCACATCCTGCGGTTCGACCCGCGCTATTGCGAGGCCGCGGCAGCGGTGAAATCCGGGCGGATCGGCGAGCCGATCCACGGCAGCAGCGGCCGTTTCACCAATCGCGAAGTCGGTCTTCGCATGAACGGAAACTCGAGCGTCTGCTTCTACCTCGGCGTGCACGACGTCGATGCGCTGCAATGGATCTCAGGTTCGGACATCATCGCCGTCTACTCTCGGCCCGTCGCCAAGCTCATGCCTTCGCTCGGAGTTCGATCCGAAGACGCGATCTTCTCCACCGTCGAGCTGTCGAACGGAATGAGCGGACAGCTCTATTTCGGCTGGACGCTGCCACCGACCGTTCCGACCGGCATCTGGGCACGCACGGAAATCATCGGCACGGAAGGCATGATCGACCTCGACGTGCGCGACCACGGTCTACGCATCCTGTCGCGTGGACAGTGGTCGCAACCCGACGCCCTGCACTGGCCGACCGTCAATGGCCGTGTCACCGGGGATCTCTTCGAGGAGGTCCACCATTTCATTTCGGCGGTTCGCGACGACACCCCTTTCGTGATGCCGGTCGGCGACGCCCTGCGCGCCGTCGCCGTCAATGATGCCATCCTGCGCAGCGTCAAATCAGGCCTGCGCGAACCGGTCGAAGATTGGCACATCCGATGAGAGGATCCTCATGACCCGCCAACAGAACATCTGGTGCAGGCGCTTTCTCGACCTCTCGCCGTTGATCCTGCTGGTCATCCTGCTGGCGATCTTCGCGCTCATCGACGCCCGCATCGTTTCAACCGCCAGCCTCATCAACATCGTCGCCCAGGCGACCCCGATCGCCATCCTGGCGCTTGGGGCTCTGATCGTTCTGCTGACGGCGGGCATCGACCTGTCCGCCGGCGTCGGCGTCGCCTTCTGCGCCGTCTTCATCGCCAGCCTGATCGACGGCGGCGCCAGCCTGCCGCTTGCCCTGCTCGTCGGCTTTGCCGTGATGGTGGTGATCGGCCTCGCGAACGGCGCCGTTATCGCACTGTTGAAGATACCGCCCTTCGTGACGACGCTGGCCACAATGGTCGCGCTGCAGGGCGCAACGCTTGCCGTTGCCTCCAAAGGCGTCCTGATGCTGAAGGATCCGACGCTTCGCGCGGTCGGCATCGAGCGCAGCTTCGGCATTCCCAATGTCATCTTCGCAACACTCCTGATCGTCGCCGTAGCAGCAATCCTGATGCGGCACAGCCGTTTCGGGCTGCGTACCTATGCGCTCGGGTCGGATGCCGGAGCCGCGGAACTTGCCGGCATCCCGGTGACGAAACACACGATCCTCGTCTATTGCGCCTCCAGTATCTTCGTCTTCCTGACGGCTGTGATCATGATCAGCCGGGTGCCTGTCGTGACGCCCAATATCGGGGGTACCTCGCTGCTTCTGGACGCGATCGCCGCTGCCGTGCTCGGCGGCACCAGTATTTTTGGCGGACGGGGAACGGTGTGGGGCGCGGTCGTCGGCGCCCTGATCGTCAGCCTGCTGACGACGGCGCTTCGGGTGTTCGGCACGGACCCGTCCAGCCTCGAACTCTACAAGGGGGCAATCATCATGGTCGCTCTCCTGGCCGATTCCGGCATGACCTACGCCAAGGCCCGGCTTGTCGAGGCAGCACGATGAACGAGCCAGCTCCGGCCTTGCCGATCCCGCATGGATCCAGCTTTGCGGCGATGACCTCGCCGGATACGGAAAGACACGCGACAGCCGGCATGCATAAACCCGTCGTCATTCTACCGCTCGGCGCTGTCGAGCAACATGGCCCGCATCTGCCGCTCGGCGTCGATTGCTGGCTTGCGGAAGCGGTTGCGCTCGCCGCGGCGGAAGGACAGGCCTCCATCCGTGTCGCCGAACCTTTCGCCTATGGCTCGTCCGAACATCATCGCTCCTTCTCCGGCACGATGAGCCTCAGCCCGCAGACCTTCATCGCCGTTCTCGTCGATCTCTGCACCTGCCTTGCCGAAGACGGCTTCCTGCCGGTCATGCTGAACGGCCATGGCGGAAACCGCGCCGCGATCCAGGTGGCGATCACCACCCTTGGCCAGCGTGGCATCGTCACCGCGGGTTTCTCGTATTTCGATCTCATCGCCGACGTGGCGGCGCAGGCCCTGCCCGACATCGCCACGGGCACCGGTCACGCTTGCGCGCTTGAAACGTCGTTGATGATGCATGTGCTTGGCGACAGCGTTCGCCGCGATCTCATCCCGCCGGGCGGCACTCCGCCATCCTGGCCGGATCCTCACCTTTACGCCGCGCCGGCCGTCACCGTCTGGCGCCGTTTCGAAGCCATCCGCGGCAACGGCGTCATCGGTACGCCGTCGGAGGCGAGCGCGGAGGCCGGCAGCAGACTTTTCATCGCAGCCGTGGAACGCAGCCGCGCCGCCATTTTGAACATCCAATCCGAATTCGGCCAAAGGAACGCATGATGACAGTCCATTTCAAATCTTCTCTCGAAGGCCCCAACCTGCGCGGCATGGCGATCGTCTCGGAGCCGGAAGCAGCCGCCCGCATCGGCATCAACCGAATCGGCGGCGAGTGGATTGCCGGCAGCTCCGGCAAGTTCCTGAAAATCGACAGTCCGTCGACGGGCGAGCACCTCGGCTATCTCTCACTTTCCACCCGCGCCGATGTCGGCCGCGCGGTGAAAGCCGCCGAAGGCGCACGCGAGGCCATGCGCAAGATGGGAACCTTCGCACGCGCTCAACTGTGCATACGCATCGCCGACGCGATCGACAGGCGCGCCGAGGAACTCGCGCGCCTGCTCTGCCTGGAACAGGGTAAACCCTTCCACAGCGAGGCAAAGGCCGAAGCATCGGCGGCAGCTCTCGGTTTCCGCAATGCGGCAGAGCAGATGAAGTGGCTGGAGACGGCGGCGTTTCCGCTTGCCGATGCCAACAAGCGCGCCTTCAGCTTCCTGCAGCCGAAGGGTGTCTTTGCCATCATCACACCTTGGAATTTCCCGCTCGCCCTGCCCTGCCTCTATTATCTCGGACCGGCCATCGCAACGGGCAACACCGTCGTCTGGGTGCCGGCGCCGACGACGTCGCTGATTGCCACGGCACTTGTCGAATGCTTCATCGAGGCGGGCCTGCCGGACGGCGCCATCAATCTCGTTCTGGGTGACGGTGCGGAGGTGGGCGACGAGGCGGTCGTTCATCCGGGCACCCATGCCATCGGCTTCACCGGCAGTTCTGTCACAGGCGCGACGATCGCCCGGCGTGGAGCGGGCAAGCCGCTTCTGCTCGAAATGGGCGGCAACGGTCCGACCATCGTGCTGGCCGATGCCGATATCGACATGGCCGCCGCCCAGGTCGGGGCCGGCTGCTTTGCCAATGCCGGGCAGATCTGCACGGCCACCGAACGCGTGCTGGTGCATAAATCCGTCCATGACCGTTTCATCGAAGGTCTCGTGAAAGCGGCCGCGCAGGTGAAAATGGGTGACCCTTTCGATCCCGCGACGACGATGGGTCCGATCAACAATGCGGTGGCCGTCGACAAGGTGCTCAGCCACATCGCGGACGCTCGCGCGCGTGGCGCCGAGATCGTTACCGGCGGCAATGTGGCGTCGGGTTTTGCCACCAATCTCTATTTCGAGCCGTCGATCGTCACAGGACTGACCCGGGAAAGCCTGCTCAATGTCGAGGAATCCTTCGGGCCGATCGCACCCGTGCTGATCTTCGAGACCGATGAGGAGGCGATGGAACTTGCGGCGTCCAGCCCCTACGGCCTGTCGGCCGCGGTCTTCACCAGCACCATCAAGAACGCCTTTGCCTTTGCTGAAAGCCTGAAGGTCGGCATCGTCAACATCAACGAGATGAGCTGCTATTGGGAGCCGCATATTCCTGCCGGCGGCGCCGCCGGGACGCAGAGCGGCCTCGGTCGCACCGGTGGGCGGCACACGCTGATGGAAATGTGTGACCTGAAGACGATTACCGTGGATATCACCCGCTGACATCCAAGGCCCGCGCCTTGTGCGCGGGCTTGCCCTTGAGCTGTCAGATGGACCGGCGCAGGCTGTCGGCCATTTTCTCGCCAATCATGATCGAGGTGAGATTGGTGTTTGCCTGGCAATCGAGCGGCATGATCGACGCATCGATAACCCGCAGTCCTTCCAAACCGTAGACCCGGCATTCCGGATCGACCACGGCCTCGCCGGGCCTTCCCATGCAACAGCCTCCGATCCCATGCTGCGCATCGGAAGACTGCGCCAGCAGGAAATTGTCGACCTCCTCGTCGCTTGCCGTTTCGAGCCATGACAAAGGCAGATCGGAATCCCCCAGCAGGACGCGCTCGGCGATCGCCTGGATCGGCGCCTGCCGGGCAATCTCGCCAAGGTGGCGATAGGCGATACGCATGCGCTGGAGATCCATTGGATCGTCCAGCATGTTCTCTTCCACGAGCGGCTGGTCGAAAGGGTTGGCGGAACGCAGTTGCACGGTGCCGCGGCTCTTGGCCTCCATCAGGATCAGATTGACCATGGCCTCGCCGAACTGGGCGCTGTCGGACTCCACGCCGATGCCGCCATGGTTCATGGCGACGTAGAGAATGTCGTCGCGCTCAGCGCCCGGCACGCCCGAACTCATCCGCACACAGCAGTTGGTATGCCGCGCGTCGACATCGGTCGCCTTGAATCCCGGCTTCAGCTTCAGTTCGATGCGGCAATAAGGATGGTCGAAGAAACCTTCGCCGACCGGCAGGTCGGCAAGCACCTCGATGTCCTTTCGTTTCAAGAGAGCCGCAGGACCGATGCCCGAGCGCTGCAGGATGACCGGAGAGTGGATGGCGCCGGCCGAGACGATGACCAGCGGCGCCTCGAATTTGCGAACCTGCCCGGCCACGATGGCCAAAACGCCGATCGCTTTCCTGCCATCGAAAAGCACCTTGTCCACCGTCGCCTGCCCGATGATGGTAAGGTTCGGCCGGTCGCGGGCAGCTTCCAGATAGCCGTCATTGACCGACACGCGCTTGCCGGCTCGACTGTTGATGGGATAGGTGCAAGCCCCTTCGGCATCCGGAGCATTGAGATCGTCATGCCAGGGATGGCCGAGAGCCATCGCGCTTTGGCGCATGGCCTTATCGACGCTGCCCCAGCTTTCGACAGGCGCGCGGTAGATCGGAATCGGGCCGCCGCTGCCGTGAAAATTGGCCGCGATCGGGTCATCCTCCAGGCGGCAGAAGAAGGGCAGCACGTCGGCTCCCGACCAGCCCTTGCATCCGATTTCCTCCCAGCGGTCGAATGCATGGAGCACACCGCGAATGGCAATCTGCCCATTGACGGCCGTCGAACCGCCAAGCCCCTTGCCGCGCCAGTAGACCCGGTGTTCCTGCCGCTTCGTGCGACGAGCCATCAGGTCGGGATACATGTATTGTTGCTGAAAATGGTCGGGAAGAAGCAGGTTGAAGGGATTTGGGCTCGCCATCTCGGCAGGTTGCTCGCCGCTCCGGTAGTCCGGCCCCGCTTCCAGCAAAAGCACGTTCGTGGCAGCATCTTCGGTTAGCCGGGCAGCAAGAACAGCTCCGGCTGCGCCGGCTCCGATAACGATGACATCAAAGGGCATGCCGCACTCCCTACATCCGATCAATGCACGGCTGACTCGACCGCGACATCATGTTGATTTCATTTGCGCACGATCATCTGCTGGCATTCAGGCTCAGCGATGTACGCCGGAACCAACCACCTTAGCCGCGCTGCACGACTGCCAAGATCATCATGATTTGTTTTATATGTAAATATGATTTCGTATATGAACTCCCATCTACTCCATATGGCGCGACGAACCCCGGTGCTCTCCGTCACTGCCGGCGATTCTCACACCGTCATCGTCCATCGCTTTTTGATAGCGATCGGCTCTCGACAAAAGCGGTATTTGGCGTGCTGCCCCTTCCGAGTCGCGCCCAGGGAACAACTGCTTCCATGGAAAGTTAGTCCATGGCTACACCGCCGGTGAGCTTTCATGACAATCCAAGGGAGACAAATCATGGCGACTGCAAAAAGAGCGACGACAAAAGGACTGGAGGCTTTGTTCCTCGATGGGCTGAAGGACATTTACTACGCTGAAAAGAAGATACTCAAAGCCTTGCCGAAGATGGCAAAGGGCGCCGAATCCGAGGAGGTGGCCGCGGCCTTTGAGAAACATCGCATGGAAACCGAAGGCCAGGTCGATCGGCTCGAGCAAGTGTTCGAACTTATGGACAAACCGGCCCGCGGCAAGACCTGTCCGGCGATCGACGGTATTCTTGAGGAAGGGTCGGAAATTCTCGACGAATACAAGGGTGACCCGGCGCTGGATGCAGGACTGGTCGGCGCGGCACAGGCCGTCGAGCACTATGAAATCGCGCGCTATGGCACGTTGGTCGCGTGGGCTGAACAGCTTGGCAAGAGCGACGTGGTCAAGCTCCTCAACGAGACATTGAAAGAGGAGGTCGCGACGGACGAAGCGCTTTCCGGGCTGGGCGAAGGCGGTGTCAATGAGCGCGCCCTGCAGCAAGCTGCCTGACTGGGCGTCGTCGCCCCGGCGCCAAGCCGCCGGGCGACTTCGCGACCCGGCCTCGCGCCCTCTTCGTCGGTACCCTTCAGATGCAATCAGACCCACCCCGATACTTCGGGGTGGGTCTGATGAAATCACACGCGATCAGCGGTTTTTGTGGCTTTGTTCGCCAGCTTTCACATGCTGTTCGTGGGTTCCACCACGCATGCCGGATCCATCGCCCTGCTGCCGTTGACCACCACCAGAGGCCTGCTGTTGCTGACGGTTTTTGTTGTCGGCGTTCTTGTGGCTCTGCTGGCCTGCCTTCACGTGCTGTTCGTGGCTACCACCTTGATTAGGCATTGTTCTTCTCCTTCACAATCCGCGAGGCGACAACCGCCTCGATTGCCTAAGACGAGTCAGGCGCGAACGTTCCCTCACGTAATATTTTGTGAAGACCATCAGACAAAGCCCACGGCGTTCGAAGGCGCCCGAGATGGATGCCGGATTTATTTCTGGCGTTGGCAACGAGTTCATCTTGGCCGTGACCGACGTTGCCGGCGGATCTCATGCCTGTGCCCACCAGGAGGAAAAATGCATGTCATTCCGATCCGAGAGATTTACAACCACTTTGACCTATAGCGACGATGAAAGAGCGCAGGCCGCCGCAGCGCTCTATCAATACAACATCGCACAGACCGGGATCGACGACCGAGCTGATATCGGAGCGGAGCTTCGCGACCAGTCAGGAAAGACCTGGGGCGGGCTTTGGGGCAGGACGGAGCTTGGGCTCCTGTTTCTCGACATGTTCTTCCTGCCTGAGCAGTTGCGTGGCCAATCCTTTGGCTCACAACTTCTCACGACAATCGAGGAAGAAGCCATCCGGCGGGGCTGCAAGAAGGCCGTCGTGGAGACGAGCAGTTTCCAGGCGCCGCTATTCTACATGCAGCACGGGTTCGAGGAATTCGGCAAAGTCGAATTCGGGATCCCTGGACATGCCCGAGTCTTCCTTCGGAAAGATCTGCTGTAAGTCTTGGGACAGGGCGCACGGATGGCCATCGGCTAGTTGTTTCAAACGCCAGATGCTCTGGAACAAATCGACGAGTGCGGAGTTAAACGCGTCGCGACGCGCAGTCTTGCAGCGACGTGTCGAATAGAGTGCATCCCGCCGGAGAGGCATGTGCGTACTGGACATTTCAGAAAGCCGATTATCATTCAACCTGGCCGGATAGACCGCGACAGGGTTGTGGTTTCGGTGTCGGACGCAGCCGAAGTGCTGCTGCGGGACTGGCCAAAGCCGACATCCGAGAGGCGTCTTGCCGCGATCAGAGCGTGCCTTGCCGTCATGCGAGGCGAAAAGCCTACAAGGACCGCACGACAGGCGTTCATCGTTGCGGCCAAGGACGCCAAGATTCTGCTGAGCGAGCAAGTCTGACCGTGGTGGGTCGCCTCGCCGGTGCCTGCAAGTGCGACTCTGCCGAGATTGGTTCGAAAGGGAGAAATCATGATTAAGGTTTCAAGTCCCGCGCCTGCCGCGGCCAGAAGCGAAGTTCAGGCAGGAGCAACGCAGGACAAAACGCCGGGGTTCGATCCCGCCATTGCCCCGCTTGAGACAGACGCCGAGGCTGCGGACACGCAAAATCCGGTCGCTGGGACAAGTCCGCCGCGCACTCGCCCAAAATTCGAAAACGATGCCAGCTTTGCCAATGCCATGCGCCCGGTCGAAGGCGAACCGGAACTGCGGCCCGGCGGCAACAGGCCGGTGTTGGTAATTGCAGCTGTCGTTTTGATAGCAGCCGTGGTTTTCCTGACGGCAGGCATGCTGCGCTGAGAATGATCCCGACGATGCGGCACCACGACCTATTCCTGGAGGTCTGGTGCGCCCTTCATGCCCGAGAGTTCGGTCATTGGGCACAGCAGCCGCGGTCGCGCGGGATCGGAAATGTCGAGCTTGTTCCAAGGGATGCGATATAGACCGTCGCGGCGGCGCAATCGGAAAAGATCCAGCACTGCCACGCCTATGGCCGAGGCCGAGAGGCGCTCGAAAGCGGCGTAGACCCCGACATGGAATTCGGTGACGACGAAATCGTCACCATCCCGTTCGGCGTGGATCTCCTCGATATAGCCGACATTCTTGCCGCGCTGCGAGAGTACGCGTCGCCCAGCCAGATGCTCAAGATTGACGGTGGTCATCATCAAGCTCCCGGAATGCGCCCGATGACATGGTCGCGCAACCAGTCCTGCCAGGCGAAGATCGACGTTTCTCGCACATCGATGTCGAACTCGATATCGATGCCGATATCTTTTACCTTGTGCCAGGCGATCCGATGGGGCTCGCCATGCTGCTTGCCACCCAGCTTGACCGCGAGCCGCGCCATCCACCGCCCAGGCCGTGCGCCGAGGCGACGTGCCAGGGTGATGGAGCCGAGTTCGACCGCAATGATCCGGGGCGGCTTGCCAGGCCGTAACTCCGCCACCAGCCCGTCGACCTTGCCGATCTTGATCTGCTCGCGGTCGACCACCTGCTTGTCGAGGAGATCACGCAGCAACTTCATCATGTGCCTCCGAATATCTGCAGCGGGATGGTCACCACCGCCAGTACGAAGCCGAGCGCGATGATGAAGATGACGGCGGCATTCGACAAAATGCCATTGCGATGCTCGCCGACATAACGTTTGTCGTTCAGCAGAAACAGAAATGGGACGACCGTCAGCGGCAGGCTGGCTGCCGTCAGCGCCATGGAGAAGATGGTGAGCCTCAGCGGATCGAGACCAAGCGCGATGGGAATAGCCGCCAAAAGCAATGATATCGTGTAGGTGGCGCTGAAACCCGGATCGTCGCGCGGCTTGCGATCCTCGCCCCAATTCCAGCCGAAACCCTGGGCCACAAGATAGGCCTGTTGCAACCCGACCTCTAGTGCGGCGCCGAAGCAGGCAATGGCGAGGGAGGCAACAAACAGCACGAAGCCCCAGAAGCCGAATATAGGTATCAGCATCAACGGCAACTGGTGATAGTCATCCACTTGGGTGACGCCATGCGTGGCGAGCACGAGAGCGGCCACGATCAACACGCCGATCGAGATGGTCCCCCCGAAAGTCATGCCCAACCCCGCTATGGCCCGGTTGGCTCCGAGATAGCTTTTGTCCCACCGGTCCTCGATGGCCCCCGAGGAATAGAACATGAAGAGGTAGGGCGATATCGAGGCGCCGAGAATGCTGACCGCCATGAACCAGTAATTGGCGGCATCGTGGACCGGCAGCGAAGGCACGGCGCCCCTTGCGACTGCCGTCCAATCGGGTCTCAGCATCACCGCTCCGACGACGAAACACAGCGTCACCAGACCGAGAATAGATACGCCCTTCTCGATGAAGCCGAACGTGCCTTTCCAAAGCAGCAGCCACGCCAGCAAAGCCACCGGCAGTGCCCACCACTGGAAGCCTATGCCGGTGGCAAATTCGAGTGCAATGGCGACGCCGCCGATCTCGGCGGACAGCACCAGGAAATTGACCAGCAGGGCGGCAAGCAACGGCCATAGAAAGACGTTGAAGCCGAATCTCTCGCGGATGCCGTCGGAGATCGTGTGATGGCTCACGGCCGCGAACCGGCCGGACATTTCGACAAGGAAGATGATGCAGATGGTGCCGAGCACCACCGCCCAGATCAACTGGAAGCCAAACATCGCGCCTGCCTGCGCCGCTGTCGCCATGGACCCAACTTCGAGGAAGCCGCCGACGCTGGTGACGACGCCGAGGGATATTTCCATGAGCTTCTTCATGGCTTTGGCGCGAAGTATTTGGCGTAGGCGGTAGCGAGCGAACGCGACGCCAGCCGTATATCCTGTTGCGCATCTTGGACTTCCGGCCGGTCGCCCGCCTGCAATCCGGCCTCTGCACGCGCCACCGCGACCGACAAATCGTTGACTGCCTTCGTCAGCGAAGCTTGCTCGGCGGGTTCACTGGTTTCGGCGGACCGGATTTGCTCCCCGGCATCGGCAAGCGTCTTGCCGATCGATTGCAGCGTACCCGCCGTGTATGCGGTCGGCGCCGCCCCTGCCGCCCAGGCGTCCAGCGCCATCAATACAGTCTGCGATGCGGAGGCCGCTGTTCGTGATTGCTGCTCGATCTGATCGGAAGATGAGCATGCCGACAACATCATCAACAGCAAGCACAAGCACTCGAGCCTGAGATAGCGGCGTCTAACGATCAAATCAGGCGTCTCGTGCGCCACCGAATAGTCTCCCCCGACCCAACAAAACCGTGGCCGGCGTAAATCTGATCTAGAGCACTCGTCGGGTCCGTCAACGACCGCGCCCGCCGATCCGGAGCACGCGGCGGCGAGCCAGGTCCCGATCGGTTTCAATTGCCGCATCAGCGTAAGCTGAAGGTCAGGCGGGGCGATCCCCGTTCGGAGCGTCTTGGATTCTGTATTCGTGAATGAGGCCGAGAACCTGAGTTCTGACTGTGTCGCGCGCGTCGGACTGGATGAAAAACATCAGCCGTTCGACCGCTTCAACGACTGCTTCGGGCAGATCCGAAACCGCATCGGTGAATTCGCTGCCATGCTCGTACATATTGTCCGTCAGTTTCTTGTCGAGGTCGGAAAGGATGCCCATCATCCACACTCCAGATCCGTGCTGTATCGAACTCACTTCGGCACCGTCACCGCGACGTCGCCTCGCCTGTTGCTGCCGGCCGTCGATCACTGCTGCCCCGGCATTTCCGTGTTTTCCCTAGGATTTTTCTGGACGCCGGCAGCCGGGGCGGTATCCGCGGGGGCATTGCCGCCCTGGTTCTGCTCCGGCGCGCGTTTCAGCGGCGAGGTCTGCCAGCCCATATCGACGTAGAAAAAGCCCACGACGAAACCAACAATGATGACCGCCGCTATCACCAGCGAGATTATTGCGTTGCGTCGCTCCATAGGCCTAGCCACCACTTGGCTTGGGAGATGCCGGCTGGGTTGGCTGCGTACCTTGCTGGTCGCCGCCGGTGCTGGTCTGCGGTGTTGGGTTGGTGTCCGTCGTGGGATTCTTGTCGACCGGCTGGCTGTTCGTAGTATCCGTCTTGGACTTGGCTGGATCGGCATTGTCGTTGCACCCCGCCAAGGCGAGCAATGCCGCCGACATCAAAAGCACTGCCCTCATGCTGATTTCTCCTGGCTGAGTCCGGGCGAAGCCGCCTGCCAATGACCTATCCGGTCGAACCGCACCGAGAGCCCTTGTTTGACCGCGCTTCTAGCCAGCAAATGGTCCAGTTCGGCGTCTTCGATCGGGCTTCGTACGACCTGGCGAATGGCCTTGCAGGCAAGTTCCGTCGAGACGAAATCATATCTCCTGCTCCTGGCGACGACATATTGTTCGACCAGCATCTTTACGCGCCTGAGCGCGATTTCTTCGGCGTATTGCATTCTGTTCCTCCTGCGCGCCGAACTGCCAAACGGGTACATTGTTCCCACCAGAACTTAAAAACATGGCAGCCGAACTCACGGGAAAGCCCGCGCTTCCCGAGCAGGGACGCGCGGGCTGGATCAGGCTGAGGGGGACCCGATCGTGCAGCATCAAACAAGGGGAGCAACGACGCTGCACGGATGTCGAACTCGCGTAGACCTAAGTAGACCTAAGTTGTTCCACCTCTCCACGCGCCGCTGTTCATGGCTTGGATGAACTCAAGGACAAATCGTTGTCACGGCCCGCATACAGCCGCGCATCATCCCGCACGGAACAATCAGCCCCGACAGTGGTTCGGCCGAAGCGAAGTTCGGAGGACGTGATGACGAATGAAAAGTTGGCCGTGGTGACGGGCGCCTCAAGCGGCATCGGCAAGGAACTCGCCAAACTGTGCGCCAAGGACGGCTACCACCTGATCATAGCCGCCGACGAGCCCGCGATCCAGCAGGCTGCCGCGGCGCTCGGTTCGCATGATGTGACCGTCGAAGCCATCGAGGCCGATCTGGCGACCGAGGAGGGTGTCGATCGTTTGATCGCCGGGATCGGCGATCGCGATGTCGACCTGTTGTTCCTGAACGCCGGACGTGGACTCGGCCGTGGTTTCGTCGATCAGGATTGGAAAAAAATCCGCCGCATCATCGACACCAACATCACCGGGACCGTCTATCTCGCGCATCAACTCGGAGCCAGGATGGCACGCCGCGGCCGAGGCCGCATCCTCTTCACAGGATCGATCGCTGGTTTCATGCCCGGCACTTTCCAGGCGGTCTACAACGGCACCAAGGCATTCATCGATTCCTTCTCGATCGCACTGCGTCATGAGTTGCAGGACACAGGGGTCACAGTCACCGTGCTGATGCCCGGGGCAACGCAGACGCGGTTCTTCGAACGCGCCGAAATGATGGATACCAAGGTCGGCACCGATGAGAAGGACAATCCCGCCGATGTCGCCAAAGCAGGCTACGAGGCGATGATGGACGGTGAGGAACAAATCATCAGCGGTTGGAAGAACAAGCTGCAGGTCGCCGCAGCGCATGTGACGCCGGCAGGCACGCTGGCCGAACAGCATCGCAAGATGGCCGAGCCGGGTTCAGCGTCCAAAGACTGACCTTCGGCCTTCAAGCAAACCAAAAAATCTCCAAGCAGGAGCACCATCATGAAAGCGCTCACATGGCACGGCAAAGGCGACATTCGATGCGATCAGGTGGCTGATCCGGCCATCGAGGATGATCGCGACGTCATCATCAAAGTCACCTGTTGCGCCATATGCGGCTCGGACTTGCATCTGATGAACGGATATATGCCGACGATGAAATCGGGCGATGTGCTCGGACACGAGACGATGGGCGAGGTCGTGGAAGTCGGCAGCGGCCATTCGAAGTTCAGAAAGGGCGACCGCATCGTGGTGCCTTTCAACATCTCATGCGGCGAGTGCTGGTTTTGCCAGAAGGGGCTGTTCTCGCTTTGCGACAGGTCCAATCCCAATGCCAAACAGGCTGCCGAAGTGATGGGACAATCCCCGGCTGGCCTATTCGGCTATTCGCATCTGGTGGGCGGCTATTGGGGAGGGCAAGCCGAATATCTGCGCGTTCCTTTCGCCGACGTCGGTCCGATAAAGGTGCCCGAGGGAATGGACGACGAACAGGTGCTGTTCCTCTCCGACATCTTTCCAACCGGCTATATGGCAGCTGAAAACGCCGGCATCGAGCCAGGCGAAACCGTCGCCATCTGGGGTTGCGGTCCGGTTGGTCAGTTCGCCATCCAGAGCGCATGGATGCTCGGCGCCGGCCGCGTCATTGCCATAGACAAGGTGCCGGAGCGGCTGGCGATGGCTCGAGAGCACGGCAAGGCCGAGACGCTCGACTTCAGCAATTCCGATATTTACGACGCTTTGATGGCGATGACCGATGGCCGCGGTCCGGATCGCTGCATAGACTGTGTCGGGACCGAGTCGGATCCCGGCGCCAGTGCCGACTCCATGCTCGACAAGGTCAAGGCTGCCGTCTATCTCGGCACCGATAGGCCGCATGTATTGCGCGAAGCAATCTACTCCTGCCGCAAAGGCGGCACCATCTCGGTGCCCGGCGTCTATATCGGCCTCGTCGATCATATTCCGTTCGGCGCCGCCATGAACAAAGGACTGACCTTCCGGATGGGTCAGACGCACACGCAACGCTATCTCGAACCGCTCCTCGCCATGGTGCAGAAGGGCGACATTGATCCCTCCTTCGTGATCACGCACCGGGCAGACCTCGAAGCGGGACCGGACCTCTACAAGACGTTCCGTGACAAGCAGGATGGCTGCATCAAGGTGGTAATGCGACCGCATGGCTGAGATGTCGGCATCTTGCACGGGGTCCACCTTGCGCGGATTCCCCGACAAGGATAGCACCGACGCCGAGGAACCTGGAACTTTCGACCGTGGCGGCGGTTGACCCGCAGAATAAACTCAGGGCGACGAGACTGTCGTGCCCGCCCGCTGCGAAGGAAGCTATCGCCATGAGCAATGAGAATTCCACATCAAAACCCAGCGTCCGGTCGCCAAACCCCGATGCTCTGCCGCACCCGAGACGGGACGCCAGTGACACGGATGCCGGTGCCAAGCCGCTGACGCCGAAAACCGCCGGCACGTCCCGGCCATCGGCTCCGCCGCTGGACAATCCGGTTGCCAATCGAAACGCGGGGCGGCCGCGTCAGGCGAGCACCACGCCTAGGCCGACGGACAAGCCCCTGGACTGATCGAAACCGGCCTCTTGAATTCATAACGAGTGTTTGTCGGGACGAAGCGATGCCAGGTCGGCCAGGGTGTTGAGAAGTGCAGCGTCGCCTGCCGGCTTCGGCACGAATTTGCAGTTTCGGAAGGGTGTGGGAACGTCGCGCGGCCCAAATCCGGTCATGAAGGCGAAGGGGATGCCGCGAGCCAGCAATGTTTCGGCCACGGGCAGACTTGTTTCACCGTTCAATTGAATGTCCAGCAGCGCCACGTCGGCTTTGCCTGCATCGATAAGCTGACGAGCCGCGGCGGCCGACGAGACCGGGCCGATCACCGGATAACCCGCCGCACGCAGGCGTGACGCGATGTCTTCGGCGATCAGCCATTCGTCCTCGACCACCAGAACGCGCGGCTTGTCGTCGCTCACGGCGCCTCCTTGTGGTTTGCCGGAAACGCGATCTGGACGCTGAGGCCGTCCTTGTGGAACGCGGTTTCGACGTGGCCGCCGAGCCTGTAACCGATTTCTCCCTGCAATAGGGTCAGGCCAAAGCCGTTGTCCAACGGCGCCTTTACAAGAGGGCCGTCCTTTTCTCGCCAGCCAAATGTGAAACTGTCGTCCTCGATCGACCATTGCACACTGACCTTGCCATCGGTTTTTGACAAAGCGCCGTATTTGGCCGCGTTGGTGGCCAGTTCATGAATGGCCATACTCAGGGAAAGCCCCTGTTGCGGACCTAGTTTGACATCCTCGCCATCGAGTTCGATCCGCTCGATGCCGAATGGTTCGAGCTCCTGCTGGAGCAATTCCCTGACCGAGGCTTCCTTCCATCTCTCCCGGGTAAGCAGGCCGTAGGCCCGCGACATGGCATGCAGGCGACCGATCAGCGCATCCGCGAACTCCTCCTTCGTATCAGAACTTTCCCGCGTGCGGCTTGCAATGCTGGCAATCACCGCAAGCATGTTCTTGACCCGGTGGTTGAGTTCCGAGATGAGCACCTGTTGATGCTCTTCCGCCTGTGCCAGCGTGGTGACATCGACAAGTGTCACCACCACGCCCTGGATCCTGTTGCCCTTGTCGCGATAGGGATTGATGCGGACCATGTGGAACAGGCCCCTGGCATCGCGTGCCAGATGGTGATTCAGGATCTCGCCCGTCTCGAACACCTTGTCGATGTGCTGCTTCAACTCGGGATAGTCGAGTTGGCTCGACAGATCCGTCAGCGGCCGGCCGACATCGGAGGGGCGCAGGCTGAAGAAGGATGACGCCGCCGGCGTGAAAGTGCGGACCACAAGGCTGCGGTCGAGGAAAATAGTCGCGATGTCGGTGCTTTCGAACAGGTTGCGCAGATCGCCGTTGGCGTGGTCGAGCTCTTCTATCTTGGCCGTCAACTCGGCATTGATCGTGTTGAGCTCCTCGTTGAGCGACTGCATCTCTTCCTTCGAGGCTTCGAGTTCCTCGTTGGTGGATTGCGCCTCCTCATTGACGGAGACGAGTTCCTCGTTCGACGATTTCACCTCCTCCAGCGCGGTCTCGTACTCCTCGATCGTCGATTGCAGGCGCTCTCTGGTATCGCGCAGTTCCCGCTCGAGATCGGCGGTGCTGTCACTGTCACGACTGCCGCCATCTTCGTTGGACCGGGCCTGGGTCGGCCCCGACGGCTCGAAAAGGACAAGGTAGAGCGGCTCGCCATTGCCGCGTTCGGCGAGCGGCTCGATCGTCAGCCTGATCGGCTGGACCCGCTCGTCGTCTTCCTCCACGGTGAGGTTTTCCCGCACCACTGTGCGGCGCGTGGTCGTCGCTTCGCGCAGTGCGGCGCGGAGGTCCAGCCGCAACCCACGCCTTGCCATCGTCAGCAACTGCCGGCTGGGAATCCCTTGTGGCGCTTCGAGATATCTGCCGGTCCTGGCCGAATAATAGACGACATCGCCCTCGGCGTTGACCAGGACATGCGGCGGCGCGAACCGTTCCAGCACCTGCGCCTCGACCGCCTGCCGCAGGGGATAGCCGACAAGTCCCTTCTTCGAGCCGGCACTTTCGGATGGGAAGACGCTGGAATGGCTTTCTCCGATCAGGGCCGGCAGTCTGATGTGCGGTGAGGCATGCTCCCGCGCCTGGAAGATGCGATGCTTCTTGTCGACGGTGGCGAACAGATCGTCGTGCTGCCCGACGCTTTCGGAGGTGCCGAGGAAAAGGTATCCGCCGGGCTTCAGCGCATAATGGAAGACAGGGATGACGCGATTTTGGATGGTCGGGCCGAAATAGATCAGCAGATTGCGGCAGGAGACCAGATCCATGCGCGAGAAGGGTGGATCGCGAATGACACTGTGCGGCGAGAAGATGCACAGTTCGCGCACCTCATTGCTGAGGACATAGCTCTCGCCATCACCGTTGAAAAATCGCTGCTTGCGTTTAGGAGAAAGACCTTGCAGCAAGGCTTCCGGATAGCGTGCCGCCCGCGCCACCGCCAGCGCCGGCTCGTCTATGTCGGTGGCGAATATCTGGACGCGCGGAACGACCGTAAGCGTCTCCATGTGTTCGCGCAGCAGGATGCCGATGGAGAACACCTCCTCGCCCGTGGCGCATCCCGGAACCCAGACCCTGACGGTGTCGCTGGCGGTCTTGCCCTCGAACAGCTGCGGTATGATCTTTCGCCCGAGCAACTCGAAGGCATCGGGGTCGCGAAAGAAGTTGGTGACGTTGATCAGCAGATCGCGAAAAAGGTTCATCACCTCGCGAGCATCCTTCTTCAGCCAGTCTATATAGCCGCTGATGGAATGGACCTGGGCGATCTGCATGCGTCGCTTCACGCGGCGCAGGAACGTCTTGGTCTTATAGCCCGAGAAGTCATGGCCGGAGTGGCTGCGCAGAATGGCGTAGATTTGTTCTCGCACCTTGTCGATGTCGGGCGTTTCATCGCCATCGTCTTCCGCCAACCCGTCCAGCGTGTCGAAGCCGCGGGCGAAAGCCTCCAGCTTCGCCCCGATCTCCTCGGCAGTCACTGCGACATCGACGAGCCCACTGGCAATAGCGCTCTGCGGCATGTCGGGATTGCGCGGCCCGTAGCCGTCCGGCGCTTGCGCGACGATAAACCCGCCCCGCTCCTTGATGGCCTTGGCGCCCAGGGTTCCATCGGAATCACCGCCCGACAGGATAACGCCGACGGCATATTCGCCCTGGTCTTCACCCAGTGCGCTGAAGAAGATATCGATGGGCTTGCGCTCCTGGGTAAGCCCATTGGGCCGACGCAGGTGCAGCACCCCCGATTCAATGGCCAATGTCACGTTTTGCGGCATCACATAGACGTGGTCAGGTTGAACCACCGTGCCATCCTCGACCACCGAAACAGGCATCTCGGTGTAGCGGCTGACAACCTCATGCAACAGACTCTCCCTGTTGGGGCTGAGATGCGTGATGATGACGAACGCCATGCCGGGCTGGCCGGTCACGCCCTTGAAAAGGCCCTCCATCGCGGGAATGCCGCCCGCGGACGCGCCTATGCCCACGATGGGAAATCTAGTCGATCGGGCAGTCACGGCATGTCCCCCTTTCGCCGACCCGACATGAAGTCTCCTCAAGGCCGGATCGAACAGGACACAACCATATAGCGCGCAAGACGGATGGAACAAGACGTCAGGGATGACGTTGAACCCGATATCAATGGTGGTTCAATGGCAAAACGATCTGCTGACATAAAACTCCCGACGCCGGTGGTATCAGGAGCGCCTGGATCGCTCGAAGGTTCCCATGCGGGGCCCGTCCCGGATCGCATGCTGACGCTTGCGAAACGGTTGCAGGCGGCCTTGGATGACAGAATTCGGAAAGCAAATCCGCTGCATTCTAACCTCCGTTCCAAGAAAGGATGACGACGTGCGCGACCTGCGGGGGCTGCATATTCTGATAGTCGAAGACGAATGGACGATGGCGGGAGATCTTGCGCGGTTTTTCAGCAATATGGGCGCCATAATCCTTGGTCCCGCTGCAACCGTCGAACAGGCTTCCAAACACACCGGGACGGCCGAAGCTGCAATCCTCGACGTCAATCTCAATGGCCGACGCGTGTTTCCAATCGCCGATGAGTTGATGCGCCGCGGTGTCCCCTTCGTGTTCTTCAGTGGCGATGACGACATCGCCATTCCCGATCATCTCCGCTACGCCAGCAATTTGCGGAAATCCTCGGGCAGCCAGGCGGTGTTCAACGCACTCTTTCCCCCGCCGGCATCGGGACGGGCGACCCCCGGACCGGACCCGTCCGACGACGTCTTCGCGCTTTTGCCCAAACTGCGACTTGCGGCGCGCCTTTTGCTGGGAGACGTCGACGCATCGGATCGGCTCGTCGAGAGGACGCTCGAGCAAGCGATCCTGGATGTCGACCGCAGACAGCTTGGTCAATCCACTGAAAACTGGCTCAACGGCATCATGCGAGAGATGGCGAAAACCCGCGGCGCAAAACTGATGCATTAATTTTACCTTCCAAGGCCTCTCAGGCTGAAGTTCCAAGCCGCGGGGCCGTCATTGTTCACCACATCTCGAAAACTTGGCCGTACAGATAGGCCGCTTGACCGGCGTCATCAGCCCTTCTGATTGCGCTCGACGAATTTGTTGAACCGGCTGGCTTTCCCCTCACCGGTCTTGGCCTGATACAGAAAGGCCAGATCATTCTCGTCGAATATCCGGAAGAACTCGTCCCATTCGATGGGCTCGAATGCTTCCTCGGGCTCGCCGAAGTCGATCCGCAGTATACCGCCCTCGCCTTTGGTGCGCACCACCGCCGGCCGGCCGTCCCGCTCCTCGGCCCATTTGCGAATTTCGTCATGGTTGGTGGTCGTTTGCGACTGAGACATTGAAATCTCCTTTGATCGGCGTTGCCACATGGGACGCGCGGGCTGTCGGGCGTCCTAACAGCACAAGGGCGTCAATGTTCCAGCACAGCGCGGTGATCGCGGCGCCGGCTCCCAACGAAGCCGGCCAAAGGAACTTTGTTGAAGCAAAGGGAACAAACCTTTTGCCGAAAAGTTCGGGGCGCCGAGGTTACTTGTCTGAGGAGTCGTCGTGAAACGCATATTGGTTACAGGAGGCTGCGGCTTCATCGGCCGGCATGTCGCACAGGAACTCGTCGAGCAGGATTATTCGGTTCGCATCCTCGATGCCTTGCTGGAGCAGGTGCATGCGGGCGAAGCCGTCGCGCTTCCCGCCGGGACCGAGCTGATCAAGGGCGATGTCCGGGACCGGGAGGCGGTCGCCAATGCGCTGGAAGGCGTTGACGCGGTCATTCATCTGGCGGCGGAAGTCGGCGTCGGGCAATCGATGTATGAGATCGCGCGCTATGTCGGCGCCAACGATCTCGGCACCGCAACGCTGCTCGATGCGCTGATCAAACACCCGGTCGAACGGATCGTCGTCGCCTCGTCGATGAGCGTCTATGGCGAAGGGCTGTATGCAACGCCAGACGGCCGGCGTATCGACAATGCTCGGCGCAAGGCGAGCGACATCAGGAGCGGGCAATGGAACCCGCTGTCGCCAGGTGGAGACGCCCTCTCGCCGCTGCCGACGGACGAAGAAAAGCCGGTCGATCTCGCCTCCATCTATGCGCTGACAAAATACGCCCAGGAACGCGCCGTGCTGATCTTCGGCGAGGCCTATGGCATCGATGCGGTCGCGCTGCGCCTGTTCAATGTCTTCGGCGCCGGCCAGGCGTTGTCGAATCCCTATACCGGCGTGCTGGCCAACTTCGCTTCGCGTCTCGCCAACGGCCAACGGCCAATGATCTTCGAGGATGGCGAACAGAAGCGCGATTTCGTCCATGTGCAGGACGTCGCCCGCGCCTTTCGCCTTGCTCTGCAGCAACGCCAGGCAAAGGGTCATGTCATCAACATCGGCAGCGGCCGCGCCTACGCGATCAGCGAAGTCGCGCGATTGCTGGCCGAGGCCATGGGGACACCGAATCGCTCGCCGGAACTGCTCGGCAAAGCCCGCTCCGGCGATATCCGCAACTGCTTCGCCGATATTTCCAAGGCCCGTGAGCTGCTCGGTTTCGAGCCGGTGCGGCAATTGGAGAATTCGCTCGGCGAGTTCGTTTCCTGGGTGCGTAACACGTCCGCCGTCGACCGCGGCGCCGACATGAAGCGCGAGCTCGAAGAACGCGGGTTGGTCTCATGAACACACGCAATCGACGCGACGCGCCGGTCGCCATCATCGGCGGCAGCGGCTTCATAGGATCGAACCTCGCCGACAGCCTGTTGTCGGATGGCGAGCCGGTACTGGTGATCGACAATCTCAGCCGTCCGGGCGTCCAGCAGAACCTTGAATGGCTGGCGCAAAAACACGGCGGTCGCCTCACGATTGAAACCATCGACGTGCGGGACGCCAACGCCCTGGCGACGGCTCTGATGAGTTCAAAGGCAATTTTCCATCTAGCCGCGCAAACCGCCGTCACCACAAGCCTGGTCCAGCCGGGCGAGGATTTCGACATCAACCTTCGGGGAACGTTCAACGTTCTGGAGGCGGCGCGACTGAGCGGTGAGCGTATCCCGGTGATCTTCGCCAGCACCAACAAGGTCTATGGCAGCCTGCCCGACGTCGCGGTCCGCGAGGACGGCGATCGCTATGTGCCTTGCGACAGCGTCATCCAGGCGAACGGCATCGATGAGGCTCGGGGCCTGGACTTCTGCACGCCCTACGGTTGCTCCAAAGGCGCGGCGGATCAGTATGTGCTCGACTATGCCAAATCCTACGGCATGCCGACGGCGGTGCTGCGGATGAGCTGCATCTATGGACCGCGCCAGTTCGGAACCGAGGACCAGGGCTGGGTCGCACACTTCCTGCTCAGCGCGCTGACGGGACGCCCAATCACCATTTACGGCGACGGCAGGCAAGTGCGCGATATCCTGCATGTCTCCGATGCCGTTGCCGCCTACAGGGCCGTGCTCGATCGCATCGAGACCATCAAAGGCCAAGCATTCAATCTTGGCGGCGGCCCGGAAAATGCGGTCAGCCTGCGCAGGCTGTTGAGCGAGATTCATAGCCTGACCGGCCATGAGCTTTCAATCCGCCATGATGGGGAACGCACCGGCGACCAGCCCTTCTTCGTCGCCGACACCCGCAAGATCAAAACCGCGCTTGGCTGGATGGCCCATGTTTCATGGCGCGAAGGCGTCCGCGACCTCGCCGACTGGCTGCAGCGCCATCGGCTCGAGCCTCGCCCTGAAGCCGTGAGGTACGTCGCATGAAAATCGCTTTGGTAAACCCATTTTGGACCTACGACGACAGCATCTATTTCGGCTGCCGCCAACCACATCTGCCGCTGGAACTCGGCTATTCGAAGGCCCTGCTCGAAGTCGCCGGACATGAGGTGCTGATGCTGGATGGGCAGTTGCAGAAGCTCGACAATTCCGGTCTCTGCGAGCGGGTGGCTGATTTCGCCCCGGCGATGACCGTCGTCAGTACCGCCCCGACCTATCTGTTCTGGCGCTGCGCACCGCCGGAATTGCGTGTGCCGGCCGATTTCCTCAACCGTCTCGCCGGGCGCGGTGGACGCACGGTCGCGGTCGGGCCGCATGGCTCTGCGACGCCGGCGCCAACCTTGCGCAAGCTCGGCGTCGACATCGTCGTGCGCGGCGAATGCGAAGAAGTCGTCGAGCAACTTGCCCGGTGCGACGATTGGAGCGCGGTGCCCTCAACCGCTTATCTGCGGGATGCCAGGGTGGTTTCGAACGGCGGCGTCCACGCCAGCTCGTTTGCCGATCATCCGCCACTCGAATGGCCAGTGGACTGGATCGCAGCCCATTCGCATCACCATCACAGGTTCGATGACAATCAGGTGGGGTTCGGTGCGGAAGTCGAGGCATCGCGCGGCTGTCCCTATAACTGCAGTTTCTGCGCCAAGATCGATTTCCGTGATGCCTATCGCCGTCGAAACCACGAAGCGGTGGTAGCGGAGATCGATCGGCTGATTGCCCAAGGTGTCGGCTACATCTACTTCATCGACGAGATCTTCCTGCCGCAAAAAGCGTTGCTGGAAGCCTTGGTCGATCGCGACGTGAAATTCGGCGTACAGACCCGCATCGATCTGTGGAAGCCCGAGCTGCTGGAATTGCTGGGCGCCGCGGGCTGCGTCTCCATCGAGGCCGGTCTCGAAAGCCTGACCGTCGAAGGTCGGGCAATGCTGGCCAAGCGCTGCCGGCTGGGTACCGAGGAACTCGCCGCGCTGCTCGTCGATGCCAGACGTCACGTTCCATTCGTTCAGGCCAATCTGATCGGCGTGGTCGAGGATGATCCCGCCCTGGTCGAGCACTGGCGAACCCACCTGATCGACCACGGCGTATGGGCCAACGAACCTGTGCCGCTTTACCCGTATCCGAGTTCGCCCAGCTACCGCGAGCTTTGGGGCGAACCCGACGACCTTGCCTGGGAACGCGCCCATGACCACTACCTCGCATCTTTCCAGAAATTCAGTGACATCCAGGAGAGGCGGCCGCGACCGCTGGCGGAACTGGAGGCGACATGTTGCGGACACTGACGCCGCGCTCGCGGCGCATCCTGATGACCGTCGATGCCGTGGGCGGCGTATGGCGCTATGCCCTTGATCTGGCACGGGAACTTGTGAACGGCGGCGACAGCGTGGTGCTTGCCGGCCTCGGTCCACAACCGTCGAGGCAGCAAGCTGCGGAGGCGGAGGCTTTCACGACGCTGATCTGGTTGAGTACGCCGCCGGATTGGATGACCCGCAACGGCGGCGACCTCGACGCGCTGCCGCGGGAATTGCTTGCGCCCATGCGCGACCACGCCATCGACCTTGTTCATTTCAACGCGCCAACGCAGGCGGCGGGATTCGATGCGCCGTGCCCAGCCGTGGTGGTCTCGCATTCCTGCGTGACGACATGGTTCCACGCCGTCAGGAAACAGGCAGTGGATGGCGCATGGGCCTGGCAGAAGGAGCGCAACAGGCGCGGCTTGGATCGGGCCGACGCAGTCATCGTGCCGAGCCGCAGCCATGCCGACATGCTTGAGACCTGCTATGGCCCGATCGCGCGTCTCAGTGTGGTCGGAAATAGTGCCAGTCCGGTGCCGAAGACCGAAAAGCGCCAACCGCTCGTCTTCGCCGCTGCCCGCTGGTGGGACGAGGGCAAAAATGCGGCGGTGATCGACCAGGCCGCGTCGCTGACGCAATGGCCCGTTTTTGCCGCCGGTTCGATGCACGGTCCCAACGGCGGGCGTACCAGCTTCAGTTATGCTGTTCCTCTGGGAGCACTGCCGTCTCACGAGGTGCGCTCCTTGATGGCGCGCGCCGGCATTTTCGTGTCGCCATCAATCTATGAGCCATTCGGTCTGGCCGCGCTGGAAGCTGCCATGTCGGCGACGCCCCTGGTGCTTTCCGACATCGCAACCTATCGCGAACTATGGGACGGGGCCGCGATGTTCTTTGACGCGCGCAATTCCCACGACCTCGCTGCCTGCCTCAATCGTCTCTCCAGCGATGCCGAGCTCAGGCGAGAGCTCGGTCAGGCAGCCCTGCGACGAAGCCGCCGGTTTACACTGGCCAGGCAAGCGGCGGCCATGCGAGGCGTCTACGACAAGGCGGCCCTGGCCATGGTGGGGCGCTGACCATGCGCTTTCTGTTCTACACCCACTCGGTCGTTTCCGACTGGAACCACGGCAATGCCCATTTCCTGCGCGGTATCATGCGGGAACTGGTCGCGCGCCGGCACCAGGCGGTCGCGCTGGAGCCGTCCGACGGCTGGAGCCGTTCGAACCTGCTGGCTGAGAAGGGATCCTTCGCCATCGAACGCTTCCGCAAGGATTTCCCAGAACTGATGCCGGTGACCTACGATGCCGGGTTCGATCACGAGGCCTGGATCGCTGAGGCCGACGTTGTGATCGTTCATGAGTGGACGGATCCGGAGCTTGTCGCACGCATCGGCCGTGCCAGGGCCGCTGGCGGCAACTTCATCCTTCTGTTTCATGACACCCACCACCGGGCGGTATCGGCGACCGAGGCAATCTCGGCGCTGCGGTTGGAGCACTATGACGGCGTTCTCGCCTTTGGCGAGGCCTTGCGCGAAAGCTATCTGCGCGCCGGCTGGGGCAAGCGCGTCTTCACTTGGCATGAAGCCGCGGACGATCGCCTGTTCAAGCCACACCCGGAGATCCACCCCACGTCCGATCTGGTCTGGATTGGAAACTGGGGCGACGATGAGCGAACCGCCGAACTCAAGGAGTTTCTGATCAAGCCGGTGCGCGATCTCGGTCTCGATGCCACCGTGCACGGCGTACGCTACCCCAAGCCCGCACTTGCGGATCTGGCCACCGCCGGACTGCGCTATGACGGATGGATCGCCAATGCCGACGTGCCGAAGGCGTTCGCCGCGCATCGTGTCACCATCCACATCCCGCGGCGCCCCTATCGTGAGGGTTTGCCTGGAATTCCGACGATCCGCATGTTCGAGGCACTCGCCTGCGGCATTCCGCTGATTTCAGCACCATGGTCCGATGTCGAGCAGCTGTTCAGGCCCGGCGTCGACTTCCTGTTCGCCCACAATGGCTCGCAAATGCGGCAACACCTGCGGGCGTTGTTGGCCGATGCGGATTTCGCGGCTTCCCTGGTGACTTCGGGGCTCGAGACCATCCGCTCGCGGCACACCTGCCAGCACCGCGTCGACGAGTTGTTCGGCGTGCTCATGGAATGCACAACCGAACATACCATCAACAAGACCACCGCAAAGGAAGCCGCCGCATGAAGATGGCATTCTATGGATCGAGCCTCTTGTCGTCCTACTGGAACGGTGCCGCGACCTACTATCGCGGCTTGCTGAAGGCGCTTGCCCAATTGGGCTACGAAATCACCTTCTATGAGCCCGACGTCTACGACCGGCAGAAGAACCGCGACATCGAGGCCCCTGACTGGTGCACTGTGGTCGTTTATGAAGCGACCCAGCACGCGTTGATGCAGGTCGCGGCACGCGCCGCCAGCGCCGACATCGTCGTCAAGGCGAGTGGCGTCGGTTTCGAGGACGAGGCGCTGCTGCGCGCCGTTCTCGACCATGCCCGCAGCGACGCGCTGGTGGTATTCTGGGACGTGGACGCTCCGGCAACCCTTGCCCAACTGCGCGACGAACCGGACCATCCGCTCCATGGCGCCCTGCAAGAAATCGACCTTGTGCTGACCTATGGCGGCGGCGACCCCGTCGTCTGGGCCTACCGTGCCATGGGGGCGAACGAATGCGTGCCGATTTACAATGCGCTCGATCCCCAAACGCATCACCCGGTCGCCAGCAATGCGCGTTTCGCTTGCGATCTGGCGTTCCTCGGCAACCGGCTGCCGGATCGTGAGGCGCGTGTCGAAGCATTCTTCCTCGATCCCGCAAGCCAGCTGCCGAAACAGCGCTTTCTGCTCGGCGGATCGGGCTGGGGGGACAAGCCGCTTCCCGCCAATGTCGGCTGGCTCGGTCACGTTGGCACCCGCGATCATAATGCCTTCAACGTCACTCCCAAGGCCGTGCTGAACATCAGTCGCGACAGCATGGCCGTAAACGGTTTTTCACCGGCCACGCGTGTCTTCGAGGCGGCCGGCGCCGGTGCCTGCCTCATCACCGACGCATGGCTGGGCGTGGAACTGTTCCTGAAACCAGACGAGGAGATCCTGGTGGCACGGGACGGCGGCGATGTCGCTGAGATCATGCGCTCGCTGACCTCCAGTCGCGCAAAAGCAATCGGCCAGGCCGCACTTTGCCGCGTGCTGGCCGACCATACCTACGCGCTGCGGGCGGACGTGGCCGATGCCGTCTTCAAACGTCATTTCGAGCAGGGGACCGTGGAGGCAGCGGAATGACCAAGCAATTGGACATCGTCTTTCTCGGCCTGTCGCTGTCCTCGTCCTGGGGAAACGGCCACGCCACGACGTTTCGAGGCCTGCTGAAAGGTCTGCACGAACTCGGCCACCGCGTGACCTTTCTGGAGCGCGACGTGCCGTGGTACGCCAACCACCGCGATCTGCGCGATCCGGATTTCTGCGCCTTGCGCTACTACGAAACCACAGCGGAATTGCAACGCGACTACGCCCGGTGCCTGGAGCAGGCCGACATCGTCGTCATCGGCTCCTTCGTGCCGGAAGGGCGCGTGGTCATCGACATCGTCGCTTCATTTTGCAAGGGGCGCTTCTGCTTCTACGACATCGACACGCCGGTAACCGTGGCGCAGCTTTCAGCCGATGATTGCGATTATCTGAGCTGGCGGCAGATTCCGTATTTCGACGTCTACTTCTCGTTCACCGGTGGGCCGATGCTTGGCCGTCTGGTGGAGGAGTTCGGCGCGCGCCGCGCCGAACCGCTCTACTGCTCGGTCGACCCGGAACGGCACTACCGGACCGGCGATCCGATCCGCTGGGATCTCGGCTATCTCGGCACCTACAGTGCCGACCGGCAGGCAACGCTGAACGCGCTGCTGCTCGAACCAGCACGGCATATGCCGGACCGCCGTTTCGTCGTAGCCGGCTCGCAATACCCATCCGACATCATCTGGCCGGACAATGTCGAACGCATCGAACATTTGCCGCCGGCCGATCATGCCGCGTTCTACAGCCGTCAGCGTTACACGCTGAACGTCACACGCAGTTCCATGATCGCTGCCGGATGGTCGCCCAGTGTGCGCCTGTTCGAAGCGGCTGCTTGCGGCACGCCCATCATCAGCGATCGCTGGCCAGGGCTCGACAGCTTCTTTCCCGCATCGGCGATCCACACCGCCGGGGAAACGGACGATGTCATCGAGATCCTCTTCGGCGAGTCCGAGCGCACACGCCTCGCCATGGCCGGCCGGGCCCGCGAACGCGTCCTCGCATCCCACACCGGTGCGGCCAGGGCCCGCGAATTCGTGACGGCGTTGACACAGCCAAGGGCGGCGGCCCTCGATTTCGACATCGGAAGCGCAGCATGACCGGCATACAGGAGAAAACGACGATGCGACAAAAAAGAAACGCGCAAAGGGCAAAGGCAGTGCTTGTTGCCGGCGGTGCGGGATTCCTCGGTTCGCATCTTTGCGAAGCATTGCTCCGCGACGGCTGGCGCGTGATCTGCGCCGACAATTTCCTGACAGGGCGCATGGAAAACATCATCTCGATCATGGATCAGCCGGGTTTCCGATTGATCGAGCAGGACATCTGCCGGCCATTGGATCTCGGCGAGCCCGTGGATCGCATCTACAACCTGGCATGCGCTGCCTCGCCGCCGCGTTACCAGGCCGACCCGATACACACCACGCGAACCTGCGTGATCGGCACGCTCAACCTGCTCGAACTCGCTGTCCGATATGGCGCGCGGCTGCTACAGGCCTCGACGAGCGAAGTGTATGGCGATCCGGAGCAACATCCCCAGAGGGAGGACTATGTTGGCCATGTGAACTGCACCGGCCCACGCGCCTGCTACGACGAGGGCAAGCGCACCGCCGAAACGCTTTGCTTCGACTATCTTAGAGCCGGCAAAGCCGACGTGCGCGTCGCGCGCATCTTCAACACCTACGGTCCGAGAATGGATCCGGCGGACGGCCGCATCGTCTCAAACCTGATCATGCAGGCGTTAGAAAAACGTCCTCTGACGATCTTCGGCGACGGCTTGCAAACGCGGTCCTTCTGCTATGTCTCCGATCAGATCGATGGATTGAGGCGACTGATGGATATCGATCCCAATCCGGGCAAGCCGGTCAATCTGGGCAATCCCGGAGAATTCACCATCGTGCGACTGGCGGCACTGGTGAAGGCGATGACCGGCACCAAATCGGATTTGAGATTTCTGCCGCTGCCGCAAGACGATCCTCGGCGCAGGCAGCCCGATATTTCGCGTGCAAAAGCGCTGCTCGGCTGGACGCCGAAGGTGCCCCTCAATGAAGGGCTCAAGCTGACGATCGATTATTTCGCGGCGCTCGAAGGCAGTCGCATCGGCGATCAGATGACAGGCTTTGCTAAAAGAGCGAGGCCGGCATCCGGCGGGCTGCAGAACCTTCCGGCGTGATGCGAGACGGCCGCCGAATCTTTCCCGAGATCGCGCGGAACATCCGCCCAAGCTTGTGGTTTGGCGGGAGGACCGGATACGGAGGATCATCCTCATGCAACCCAAGCGACCTGCGAGGGATATCGACCAGATGGCCGAACGCGAGACGGCTGCCTATCTGCGGCGCGCCTCGATCACCTATCTCGAGTGCTGCGTCAGCTTGATGATGACGCATCTGCAGCGCGAGGAAGTGGCCACTATTCTCGAGCAGGAAGCAGACATGCTGCGAAGACTGGATTGATCGGAACGATCATATCAGGCATTCGTCCAGGAACCGTATCAGTCGCATCCTATATCGGTCTGCCGTCGCGGCCAGCCTTGCTTCTTCCCGACCATTTTCGGATTGCGCAGCCGTGCTCCAGAGCCCGAGCTGGAATGCCAAATAGCACGGTTCGAAAAAGCCGATGTGGCCGGTGTCGATGGCAAGCTTCATTCCTTGGACCAGGGTCCTCACATAGCTGTCGGATAGCCCGTACTCGACACGGGCGCCGGCAATGTCCCACTCTATTGGCTGGCAGCCGATCAAATCGTGTGCCCGGCAATGGTCGACGGCATCTGTCTTGAGCACCCTGCCGTCGGCACGAACGAGAAACTCCCATGGTTGGAGCTTTCCATCGATTTCAACGCGCTGCAGCCCGCTCGCGGGGGCCTGTTTCGAGAGCCAACCGCGCAAGGCTGCCGCGCGTTTTTCGCCCAGGGCTTCCGACGTATTGGAAACAGCCATCTCCGCGAGTGCAAGCAATGATGCACCCGGTTCGCAAGTTCGAAGATTGAGCGCACGCCAGGCCAGGTAATTTGTGAACTCCGCGATCAGTCTTTCCCTGGGTAGCGGCGCCTGATCCATCGTGGTGCCGTCAATCCACCGTTCAACCAGAAAGCCATGGCAAAGCGCGACAACTTGCGATCCGAACTCGGCTTCATGCAACATCGTCGCGGTTCGTTTCTTGCGCCGTCCGGTTTCGCCGAGGCCCGCGAATTTGACGAGCCAGCGGTCACGCCCGGCGGACGCCAGGAATTTACGCCGCTCGGTACCGCGAGGGCTCGGCGGCCAGCGCCCTTCGTCGGCGTAGTGGGCGGCCCGCCACTCGCCGCCAGATAGCTCGGTCAGGCCTAATTCCGGCCTGCCGACCGCCTCGGCCACCCAATCGCGCAACGTGGGAATTTTCGAGCTTTCGGAGAAGGTGCATTCAAACGCCGTCGCCACATGCTTCGGACAGCGCGACCATGTCTCCCGAGCCTCCCGCGACGCTTCGATGCCCGGGCCGCCTGAATGGCTGGGAAACAGGTGAATGCGGTCCGTATCGATACCCAGTTCACGCAGCCACACGATAACGGCATGCATCGAACTGCCGGACAGGCCAGGACCCTCGTCGACAACGGCGAAACGCGCCGATGGATTGTTCATCCAGGTGGCGATCGACTGCGGATCGGCGTTGATATACCTGCGGAAGGGATGGCCGATCGGGCGAACGCTGAATGGTGCCGGCGCACCAATCGAGGCCGCCACCATAGCTGCCAGCCCGAGGCCGATGCTGCGGACGCCGATCACACATGTGTTCGCATCGAGACCCGACTTCTGCGCCGCGTCCAAATAGCTTTCGGGATAAAGCGCATAGTGCGCATAACCCTCGGCAGAGCCGGTCACAACCTCGGCCTTGCAGTCGAGCCCGGCCAGCTGTTTGAGAAGTCCCGGATCGATGCCACCGCCGACGCCGAAACCGCTTTGCCACGACTTCGCCACCTCTGCCGCAAGTCCGACCAACAACTTGGCGCCTTGCTGTTGTCGCGGCGAAAAGATGTCGATGCCGCTGGTTTGGAAATCGACATCGGCAAGCGCCTGAACCAGCTCCGACACGCTGATGAATAGTCCGACCAATGCAGCATGGCGTTGGACGCCATGAGACATCCGATCCAGGCTTTCGGCCATTTCGTTTGCTGCTTCCCGAAGCTGCTCTGCGCTCTCGGTCTGCCTGTGGTCGCCGTAGACGATCATCGATCGGTTTTCCAATGTTGCCGTGCGGCAACGCATCGAATGCAGCTTCGATCCATGCAGTCTCGCGCAATTTTTCGATGGGCGGAGGAACATTCCGGCACGCTGATGGTTCGGCGCCAGGAACTTACCTTTGAACAACATAGGGTGGCGGTTTCGTGGGATCGAAAAAGGTTCGTGTTGGTATCGTTGGGGTCGGCAACTGCGCATCCTCCCTGGTGCAGGGCCTCTCGTTTTATCGTAACGCGAAAAGCAACGAACCAATCCCTGGGCTGATGCATGCCGACCTTGGCGGCTACCATGTCGACGACATCGAGATTGTCTGCGCATTCGATGTCGCCAGGAGCAAGGTTGGCCGCGACGTCGCGGAAGCGATCTACGCCGCCCCGAACAACACGTTCCGCTTCGCCGACGCGCTGACAACCGGCGTTCGCGTCGAGCGCGGGCCGACGTTGGACGGGATCGGCAAATATCTGCGCGACGAGATTGAAGAAGCTCCGGAGCCGGTTGCCAATGTCAGCGAGATCCTGCGCGACAGCAACGCTGACGTGCTGGTTTCCTACCTGCCGGTGGGTTCTGAGGAGGCAACTTGCTTCTATGCCGAATGCGCACTCGAGGCCGGCTGCGCCTTCGTCAATTGCATACCAGTTTTCATCGCCTCACGCCCGGAATGGCGCCGGCGCTTTGAGCAGCGAGGACTGCCGCTGGTCGGCGACGATATCAAGAGCCAGGTCGGCGCGACCATCGTGCACCGGCTGCTGGCCAACCTCTTTCGCGAACGCGGCGTACGCATCGACCGCACCTATCAGCTGAATTTCGGCGGCAACACCGATTTTCTCAACATGCTGGAACGCGAGCGGCTGGAATCGAAGAAAATCTCCAAGACGCAGTCCGTGGCCAGCCAGTTCGACGTTCCGCTGGAGCCAGGCAATATCCACGTTGGGCCCAGCGACCACGTACCGTGGCTGACCGATCGCAAATGGGCCTATATAAGGGTGGAAGGCACGACTTTCGGCGGCGTGCCCCTCAACGCCGAGCTCAAGCTGGAAGTCTGGGATTCTCCAAACTCGGCCGGCGTGGTGATCGATGCGGTACGCTGCGCCAAGCTGGCGCTCGATCGCGGCATAGCCGGTGCCCTGACCGGTCCCTGCAGTTATTTCATGAAGTCGCCTCCCGAACAGTTCACCGACGCCGAAGCGCGGCAGCGCACGCTCGCTTTTATCGCAGGCAAGGACGAGCCTTTGCTCGATGCCGCGGAATGACGACGACCTTCTTTCTGATCCGCCATGCGGCACACGACAATGTCGGCTCCTATCTGGCAGGCCGTATGGACGGCGTTTGCCTCGGGGATGCTGGTAAGGCGCAGGCAACGCAGCTTGGCTGCCGCATGGCCCGGGAGCCGATTGCAGCGATCTTGTGCAGCCCGCGCGAGCGGACCCGGGAGACGGCCCTGCCAATCGCGCTCGCCTGCGGCGTCGGGGAAATCGCGATCTGTGCCGAACTCGACGAGATCGACTTCGGCGACTGGTCGGGAAAGACCTTCGATGAGTTGAGCGGCAACGCCGGCTGGCGAGCCTGGAACGACCAGCGGCAGGAGGCCAGGACACCAAACGGCGAAACCATGCTGGATGTCCAACAGCGCGTCGTCGCGGTGATGAACGCTGCCCACGAGCAGCATCAGAATCAGTGTGTCGCCCTGGTCAGCCACGCCGATGTAATCAAGGCCGCTGTCTGCAAAGTCCTTGGCTTGCCGGCCGGCGACTGCTTTCGCTTCGACATCGATCCCGCCTCGATCACCACGATCGTGTCGGGCGACTGGGGGGCGAAGCTGATCCGATTGAACGAAGTTGCCTGACGAGGATTTGCCGGATGCAGATGGTCATTTTCGGTCTTACCGTCACGTCTTCATGGGGTAACGGCCATGCCACCTTATGGAGGGGACTGATCAGAGCCCTCGCCCGGCGCGGCTGGTCCATCACCTTCTTCGAACGCGACACACCCTACTATGCCGGAACGCGCGATCTTGATCATCTGGACGGCGGCAACATCGTGCTCTACCCGGACTGGGAGGATATCCGCCGGGTCGCGGAGCAAACGATCAAACGATCGGATGTCGTTATCGTCACCTCTTATTGTCCAGATGCCGTGGACGCCTCGCGGCTGGCGCAGCAGGCAGGGCCCGGACTGCGGGTCTTCTACGATCTGGACACTCCGGTCACGCTTGCCCGCATCGAACAAGGTGAGCGTCCACCCTATTTCGGCCCCGAGGGTCTTGCCGATTTCGACCTCGTCCTGAGCTACACAGGCGGCCCGGCGATCGACGCGCTGAAGGCGGTTCTGGGCGCGCGTCACGTGGTGCCGCTCTATGGGCATGTCGATCCGGATCAACACCGGCCGGCTACGCCGCGGGCCGAGTTCAAGGCCGATCTCTCTTATCTCGGAACCTACGCGCCCGATCGCCAGGCGGCCGTCGAGAATCTGCTGGTTCGCCCAGCTGCGCGCTTGCCGGACCAGCGCTTCATCATCGGCGGCGCACAATATCCGCAGGAATTCCCGTGGAGCGACAACATCTTCTTCGTCAGGCACCTTCCGCCGGCCGATCACCCGGCGTTTTTCTCATCCTCTCGTCTGACACTGAATGTGACCCGCGAGGCGATGGCGCAAAAGGGCTGGTGCCCTTCGGGCCGGTTGTTCGAAGCAGCGGCATGTGGAGTGCCTATCGTAACCGACACATGGCCGGGCCTAAGCAGCTTCTTCGAACCCGGCAGCGAGATCCTGCTGGCCCACGACACCGATGACGTCGTCGCGGCGCTCGCCTTACCCGCAGGAGAACTCGATGCCATCAAAACCCGAGCGCGCGAACGGGTTCTCGACGAACACACCTCTGCCCGGCGCGCGGCGGAGCTGGACCACATTCTAAACGACGCCTTTCAAAGATCTCCCGGCGAACCGATGATGGAAGCAGTCTGATGTTGGGCATCGTGCCCGCTGCCGGGCGCGGCAGCCGCATTCAGCCGCTCGGCTTCTCCAAAGAGCTGCTGCCGGTCGGCAGTCGGATCGATGGGCAGACCGAGCGTCCCTGCGCGGTCAGCGAGTATCTGGTGCGGCGGATGGTGCGCGCCGGCGTCGACAAGATCTGCTTCATCATTGGATCGGGCAAATCCGACATCCTCGAATATTACGCCGCCGGCTATGGTGACGCCGCGGCTCTCTTCGTGGTGCAGCCCAATCCGGTTGGGCTTTGCGATGCGATTTTTCGGGCAGCTCCTCTCGTCGCGCCCGATGAGGTCGTCCTGGTCGGCCTTCCCGACACGATCTGGTTTCCCGAGGACGGCTTCTGTCATTTGCCTGACGATCAGCTTTCATTTCTGCTCTTCCCGGTGGATCGTCCGGAATTCTTCGACGCCGTCATTGTCGATGACCACGAACGCGTGATCGAAATCCAGGTCAAGCAACAGGATGCCGGCACGAACTGGGTTTGGGGTGCGTTCAAGATGCCGGGCCAGATCCTGCATCAGCTTGCGGCACTCTGGCGCGAGCGGGAATGCCGTGACGAATATATCGGCACGTTGGTCAACGCCTACCTTGCGGCCGGAGGTCAAGCCTCCGGCGTCAAGGCTGGGTCCGCCTATGTCGATGTCGGCACGTTCAATGGCTATCGCACGGCTCTGCGGCTGCTCGAGGACGGCGCCGCACCCGTCCATCACCAAACGGCCACGATTATGCCAGGTGCCCGTTCGCATGTGCCTGTCGTTCCCGGCGAAGGAGCCTGATCATGCTGCATTCCCATGCCGAAATCCGCCGCCGTATCGATGCTCTCGGCCCATGGTTCCACAACATGGAACTGGCGGGTGTCGAAACCGCTCCCAACCATTTTCTCGGCAATTATCCGCTGATCAAATGGCGCAAATTCGCCGAGGCCATTCCCGCGGATCTGACAGGCAAGACGGTGTTGGATATCGGCTGCAATGCCGGTTTCTATTCCATCGAGATGAAACGGCGAGGTGCTGCCCGTGTCCTCGGCATCGATTTCGATGAGGCCTATCTGGCGCAGGCCCGCTTTGCCGCCGAGATCGCCAATTGCGAAATCGAATTCCAGAGACTTTCGGTCTACGACGTCGGCGCCCTGCGCGAAACATTCGATATCGTGCTGTTCATGGGGGTGCTTTATCACTTGCGCCACCCCTTGCTCGCGCTCGACCTTATCCGTGAGCATGTCGCCGGTGATCTGATGATCTTCCAGTCCATGCAGCGCGGCAGCACAGATCTGCCCGAGATGGAAGAGAACTATCATTTCTGGACGCATGACCTGTTCGACCGGCCGGAATTTCCCAAGCTCCATTTCATCGAGCACCGCTATGCCGATGACCCGACCAACTGGTGGATTCCCAACCGCGCCTGCACCGAAGCGATGCTGCGCAGCGCCGGATTTGAAATCGTCCTGCATCCGGAGCAGGAGGTCTATTTCTGCCGCGCCGCCGGCGACCCGGCCAGTGGCGGTCCCGTCTACCCCTCGAAAGGACAGCGCCATGATTGAAGCCGCGATGATCTGGAACGAGCCCAACAACAAATCGCATTGGGACCCGGAACTCGACCCTGATTGGAGCCGCTTTGCCAGGATGGCGATCCTGTCGGCGGACGCAATCGCATCTGAAAACCCGGCTTTGACCAAAGTGCTCGGCGGCATCTCGCCGATAGATCCGGGGTTCATCACCCGGATGAAGGAATTCGGCGTGCTGGACCATGTCGACGCCGTCGCCGTGCACGGCTTTCCCCTCGACTGGAACCTGTGGCAGATCCAGGAATGGCCGCAGAAGATCGGCGAGATCGCGACCGTCACCGACCTTCCCATCTGGGTCAGCGAAGTCGGCGTATCGACCTTCGGCGCCGAGGAAATCCAAGTCTGGGGGCTCAAGCGCACAGCTGAATTGCTGCTCGGCAATGCACCACGCATCCAGTGGTACAGCCTCTATGATCTTCCGCGTGAATGGGAAGCAACGACGCGGCACCGCGAAGCCGAGGGCTCGTCTTATTACCGGCATTTCCATATGGGGCTGCTGCGCCAGGACGGCACGCCAAAGCCCGCGCTGGAGGAATTCCTGCGCCATGCACCCGCAATGGGCCTGGTGCAGTGGTTTCATTTCGAAGACCCGCGGCTGGACGATGCGGTCGCCTGGATGAAGCGGCTGGGTGTCACCAATATGCGTACCGGGCTTTCCTGGGCGGACAGCTTTCGGCCGAATGCGCTGGACTGGTTCGACCGGCAGATGGAAGCACTCGCCGATTTCGATGTGACGGTCACCTTCTGCTTCACACCTCAGCACCGCGGAATGATGCCCCACCACACCAGCCCCCCCCTGGTGCCGGAGGAGTTCGCGGAATTCTGTTCAACCATGATCCGCCGCTATGCGCCTGGCATGACATCCGCCTCGCTCCCCACGCAGCGGGCCTCGGCCGCGTGAAATGTCATGGTGCCCATGCATCAGATGCCGGGCTCCGCGACGCCGTTGACAGGTGGAGATGCGGCGCAGGGCAACGAGACGCGACCGGCCGCGACGCTCACCGTCCTCAATGTCGCCTACCCTCTCGCACCCGTCGGCCCCGACGCTGTCGGCGGTGCCGAACAGGTTCTGTCGATGCTCGATCGGGCACTGGTTCAGGCCGGTCATCGATCTATCGTCATTGGCTGCCGAGGCTCCAGAACGAGCGGCACGCTTGTGGAAATACCGGCCGAAAACGGCGTACTCGACGAGGCGGCGAAGAGCCGCGCCCAACAGGCCCATCGCGACGCGATCGCGGCTGCCCGCGCCCGATGGCCCATCGACGTGGTTCATCTGCACGGCATTGATTTCGACGCTTATCTGCCCGACGATGGTCCGACCTTGGTGACCCTCCACCTGCCATTGGATTGGTATCCGGCCGCGGCATTGCGCCCGACGCGCGGTGACCTCTGGCTCCATGCGGTCTCGACCAGCCAGCAGAAAACCGCGCCATCAGGCGCCAGGCTGGCGGCGCCGATTCCAAACGGCGTTGACATCGAAGCACTGACCCTGCTGCAGCCGAAGCGCGACTTTGCCCTTGTTCTAAGCCGGGTTTGCCCGGAAAAGGGCGTCCACCTGGCGCTCGACGCAGCCAAACAGGCAGATGTGCCGCTGGTCATCGGCGGCAAGGTCTATCCCTATGAAACGCATACGCGGTACTTTCGCGATGAGGTCCAATCTCGCCTCGATGGCCGCCGCCGCTTCCTTGGCCCGCTCGGCTTCACCGCCAAGCGACGCATTCTCAACGCAGCGCGCTGTCTGGTCATTCCGAGCCTCGCAGCCGAGACCAGCTCGCTTGTGGCCATGGAGGCCCTCGCCTGCGGTACCCCGGTAGTCGCCTTTCCAAATGGTGCGCTTCCCGATGTCATAGAGCACGGCAGGACGGGCTTTCTCGTCGACACGGTCGATGAGATGGCCCAAGCCATTCTTGCGGCGTCCAGCTTGGATGCCGAGACATGCAGGGCCGAAGCGCGACGGCGGTTTTCGCTGGAACGGATGATCTCGTCTTACATGGACGCCTATCAGGCGCTGGCACAGCTTGGCAGTGGTCGCCGGCGCTTCGCCGCGGTGCCGTGAGTAAAGCTGTGCTGCGCAGCGAAATCATCGGTGACCTCGCACAATTCGACGCCTTGACGCCGCACTGGTGGAAACTGTGGCAGCAGAGTCCCTCGGCGACGCCGTTTCAATCTCCCGCCTGGCTGGTGCCATGGTGGCACGCATTCGCACCCGGTGAACTGGCGACGGTCGCGGTATGGCGCGGCGGCGATCTGGTCGGGCTGGCGCCGCTCTATCTTGAGCATGGGACCGCCGGTTCGAAGCTGCTTCCGGTCGGCATTTCGCTCAGCGACTACCTGGACATTCTGGCTGTCCCTGGGATCGAAGCCGAGGTCGTCGCCATTGTCGCCGAGTCGATCCTCTCGATCGGGTGGGTGCAATGGATCTTGTCGGACTTGCCGCAGGACAGCGTCGCCCTTGCGATGACGCATCCCGAGATGGATTGGCCGACCGCCCATGCCGCCTGCCCCGTGCTCGCCCTCGCCGGCGACGAAACGCTTGCAGGCTGCGTCCCCGCAAGACGCAGACGCCAGTTGCGTCGGGCGCGTCAAGCCGCATCAAGATGCGGCCGGATCGCGCTGTCGTCGGCGAGCGGCAGTCCGCAAACCTTCCTCGATCAATTGATCCGCCTGCACAATATGCGCTGGGCCGAACAAGGAGGCGGTGTGTTGGCCAACGCCGCCGTCGAGCAATTCCATCGGCTCTCACTTCCCGTGCTCGATGCTCACGGTCTGGTGCGATGCTGGCTGTTCGCGATCGATGGCGGGACCGTCGGCGCCTATTACGGATTTCACCACCGCGGCCGTGCCTATGCTTACCTCGGTGGCTTCGACCCTGCTTATGCCGAGGAGAGCCCAGGCGCGATCCTGATTGGCCACGCAATCGCGGAAGCGATCCGCGAAGATGCGCGCGAGTTCGATTTCCTGCGCGGCCAGGAGGCCTATAAATATGGCTGGGGCGCCGTCGACAGGTGGACGACGCGCAGGATCTGGACGCGGAGTTGATGCATGAGTGTAACCGCACCGAAAGCCGCCCAGCGCCCGACATCGGTCAGGCTGGCGGTTGAAGACTGCGTGGCCGATGGCATTTGCGCCGAAGGCGTTCTCGTCAGACTGGCGCTCCACCTGCCGCCCACAATTGGAGCGGCGGAATTGGCGGAGGTCGTGCTGAAGGTCCAGCCGGCGGATGCCGGCGACGCAGCAAGGCTGCGAAAGGTCGCCGGACTGCTGCGCTGCAAGCCAGACGTCTTCGCCATGTTGCAGGCAACGGGTGGCGCCGTTCGGCATGAGCGCGATGAGGATGAGACGAATGTCGCTGTCGTCAGGCGGCTGGCCTCCAGCTTCGATGCCGCGGCAGCGATTTCGGGAGCCGCGAGTGTCCAACTGGCATCCCTCGGCGATGAGGCAAGGCTCACAGCCACGACCAACGAAATCGTTGCATGGCTGGAATCGCGAGAATTCACCGGAAGGGAACGGAGCATCCTCGACATCGGTTGCGGCATCGGCCGTTTCGAGCGTGCGCTGTGCAAATCCTTCAAGCGGATGGTCGGCATCGACATATCGCCGCGGATGATCTCCATCGCCTCCGAGCAATGCGCCGCGCTCGGCAATGTCGAGTTGCGACAAACCTCCGGTCTCGATCTGTCCGAATTCGCCGATGCCAGTTTCGATTGCGTGCTGGCGGTGGACAGCTTTCCCTATCTGGTTCTGGCCGGCATGGCTGATCGGCATTTCGACGAAATTGCGCGCGTTCTGAAACGGCCGGGCTGGCTCGCCTTGCTGAACTATTCCTATCGCGGATCACTTCTCTCAGACCGCGATGACATCGGCCGTCTGGCGCAAGCTCATCAATTGTGGGTCCTCATCGACGGCGAGAAGCCGTTTCGGTCGTGGGATGGCGACGCCTTTCTGCTCGCTGGGTGAAGCGGAACATTACAGCGCGATGCCAGTTCGGACGTCGAACAACGGGCACCGACGAGTGTCCCCGATTCGAAGGAGGATATCATGGCATCCGGCGGTAAAAAACATTTCGGCCGCAGCAGCCAGGAAGAGTGCCGACGCCGGCGCGGTGACCTCCCCGGAGAAGGACGAGATCGAAGAAAACGCGGTCTTGTCGAATCGCGACAAGAAGCAGCATGGCCAGGAGCGCGGGCAGGACGGCAATCGGATCAAGTCCGATCAATATCCGGGTCGCGCCGCTGACCGATTGCCTAAGGACTGAACGCCACCGCAGCGCGTCCATGGCCCGCGGCGACGAAGGAGCGGCAAGGAAATAAACCTGTGCAAGGGGCCGCTGGTGAGCTTCTTGGCGGTGACACCGCCTTGTAATGCAAGGCGCTTACCACCACACTAGGATCAAGGGACCGCTATCAAGAGAATGTGATGTCTCGTTCGAGCGACGATACCGCGGATCCGCATGTCGAGATGGCTGTGGATCAGGAGATTGCTTCCCTGCTGGCCGCCATAGAGCAGGAAAAAATTCCAGATCGCCTGACCGAGCTGGCGATCGAATTGCAAAACGCGCTCGTCGAGAAACGTCGACGCGACGTGAAGAACTGACTATCTGCGGCCGTCGACCTCGACATCGAGCTGACCATCCGACAGCTGGTTTCGTCTTTCCATCAATGTCTGCAACGAACTCTCCCCCAGGAATTCAAGGATGTTGGCGCGCGCACGGTTCAGGCGGCTTTTGACCGTCCCGACCGCGCAACCGCATATGTCGGCGGTTTCCTCGTAGCTCACTCCCAAAACGCCGATCAGCATCAGGACCTCGCGTTGGTGTTCAGGCAGCCTTTGAATGGCGCCGTGAACTTCCCTGCTCTGAACCGTCCATTCCTGGGTAGCTTCCGAAATTGGCCTCGAAGACGCGCAATCGAGCAGGCCGGGCGCCTCCCGGGCAGCGATCTTGACCCGGGTGTAATAAGTGTTGCGCATGATGGTGAAGAGCCACGACTTCATGCGCGTACCGGGTTCGAACTTGTCGATGTTGGCGAGACCCTTGGTCAGTGTCTCCTGCACGAGATCGTCGGCGTCGTCGGGGACGCGGCAGAAGGTGCGCGCGAATGCCCGTAGGGCAGGTATCAGGTCAACGATGGAAACTTCACTGGTTTCCTGGTCGGCCAAAAGGCAGCCTCCGGATGACAATGGTCCAGCTCCCAGAAGAAAGAGTGTGTGAACGCAGCCCCAGCTAAATGCATGGAAGTTTGGTTCGTTCCTCGTGCTGGAAACAACTCTTCATAAATTCTGCGCAGGCGGAGATATCTGTCATCCGATCGGCGCGCACCATCGCCGCAGCAGTCACGGCTCCTCCGACAGCGGTGTCTCCAGCGTCCATTTTTTACGGGAACAAAGCCGCTCACCGGCAGTTTGATGGCTTGACCACTTCAACCTTCCGGTATCGATCGAGGACCTGTCATGGCCAAATCCGCTCGCCCCTCCGCTCGCCAATCGGCAAGTGGACTGGATCAGAATAGCGCGCGCGGAAATGGCGGCGAGTTGCACCAGATCGCGGGGGACGAAACGCCTGCCCTTACGACGGCGCTCGGAACGCCTGTCTCCGACGACCAAAACACATTGCGGATCGGTGAGCGCGGACCATCGCTGATCGAGGACTTTCACTTTCGCGAGAAGATTTTCCACTTCGACCACGAACGCATCCCGGAAAGGGTCGTTCATGCCCGCGGCTACGGTGCGCATGGTTTTTTCGAGACCTACGAGTCACTTGCCAAATACACACGTGCCGACATTTTCCAGCGAGTTGGTGAGAAGACGCCGGCATTCGTTCGTTTCTCGACGGTTGCCGGCAACAAGGGCTCGTTCGATCTCGCCCGCGACGTGCGCGGCTTCGCGGTCAAGCTCTACACCAAGGAAGGCAATTGGGACCTGGTCGGCAACAACATCCCGGTCTTCTTCATCCAGGACGCCATCAAGTTTCCCGATCTGATCCACGCTGCCAAACAGGAGCCCGACCGTGCCTTTCCGCAGGCACAGACGGCGCACGACAATTTCTGGGACTTTATCAGCCTGATGCCGGAATCGATGCACATGGTGATGTGGATCATGTCGGATCGCGCGATCCCGCGTTCCTTCCGCTTCATGCAAGGCTTTGGTGTGCACACGTTCCGCCTCGTCAACGCGAAGGACGAATCCACCTTCGTCAAGTTCATCTGGAAACCCAAGCTCGGCATGCAATCGGTGGTCTGGAACGAGGCGGTCAAGATCAATGGCGCCGATCCCGACTTCCATCGCCGCGATCTGTGGGAGGCCATACAGGCCGGCAATTTCCCGGAATGGGAGTTGACGGTGCAACTGTTCGATCAGGCGTTTGCCGACAGTTTCGACTTCGATATCCTGGATGCAACGAAGATCATTCCCGAAGAGGTCCTCGAACCAATTCCGGTCGGTCGGCTGGTGCTCGACCGGATGCCGGATAATTTCTTCGCCGAGACCGAGCAGGTGGCGTTCATGACGCAGAATGTGCCGCCCGGAATCGATTTCTCCAACGATCCGCTTCTGCAAGGCCGCAACTTCTCTTATCTCGATACCCAATTGAAACGGCTGGGCAGCCCGAACTTTACCCATCTGCCGATCAATGCGCCGAAGTGCCCGTTCGCCCATTTTCAACAGGACGGGCACATGGCCATGCGCAACCCGGCCGGTCGCGCCAATTATGAGCCGAACTCATGGGGACTGGGACCGCGCGAGGATCCGCAGCGGGGCTTCCGTTCTTTCGCCGATGCCGAAGAAGGGCAGAAAGTACGTCTGCGCGCGGAGAGCTTCGCCGATCACTACAGCCAGGCCCGGCAATTCTTCAACAGCCAGACACCACCGGAGCAGCGTCACATCGCGATGGCGCTGACCTTTGAACTGAGCAAGGTCCAGGCACCGGCGATCCGCGAGCGGATGGTTTCGCATTTGTTGAACATCGATGAAACGCTGGCGACCACCGTAGCCGACAAGCTCGGCATCCGTGACATGCCCGAACCTGCCGAAGCCGCCGTTCCGCCGCGCGACGACTTGCCGCCGTCGCCGGCGCTCAGCATCATCCAAAACGGGCCCGACAGTTTCGAAGGCCGCAAAGTCGGTGTCATGCTCAGCGATGGAGCCGATGTCGCGCTGTTCGAGGAACTTCGTTCCGCCATCGAAGCGGAAGGCGCGGTGATGGAGGTGATTGCGCCCAAGGTGGGCGGCGTCGAAGCCGCCGACGGTACTCACATCGAGGCAAGGCACATGATCGACGGTGGTCCATCCGTATTGTTCGACGCGGTGGTGCTGCTCCTCTCCGAGGCGGGCGCCGAGCTGCTGGTCAAGGAGGCCGCTGCGAAGGATTTCGTGTCTGATGCGTTTGCGCATTGCAAGTTCATCGGCTTCACCACAGGGGCCGAGCCGCTCCTGATCAAAGCAGGCGTCGCTCCCGATGCCGACGAGGGGCTGACGCGGCTGGATTCCGCAGCTTCGGTAACTGCGTTTGTGCAGTCATGCCGCAAACTGCGGCTCTGGGCGCGGGAGGCGGCTGTCAAGCTTTGATGCGATGGCGCCAGCTGTTCCGTTGGCGTGTCCGCAAGCCTTGGTTGCCGCCAAACCAGCCGGCACCGCAATCTACGAGCGGCCTTCCTTGCTGGACGCTTGTTGCCGCTGCTTTTCCAGGACCTCGTCGGTCCCGACCAGCTTCTTTGCTCCGCCTGAAATGGTCGTGGACACCACCGAGGGTGGATCGCTCGCCGGAAAGGAATCCTCCAACCCCGCCTGCAGTTGGTCCTCGAGCGTCTGTGGTTCTTCGGAACGGCCGGGCGTTCTGCGCGTGTCTATCTTCTCAAGTGCCTGTTTCTTTTTTGGCGAATCGTTGGCGTTCCGGACCAGGGCGTAAAGCTGCTCGATCGCGAATTCCTTGATCGATTCGAAATCGGCCCGATCGTCCTTTGCTGCCTCAATTTGATCAACCATGGCTTTCTCGAAGCGGTCGAGGCTGTCGGCTCCGCAGGCATGGGAAAGGCGCAACAAGGCCTCGTTCAGCATCAACGGAGCGAAATGTGCTGAAGCTTCAAGCCTGAGTTGCCTTAAACGATCCGGAGTGGCGGCCTGCAACTTTGACATGGACAACCTCATTTCTCCCACAAACGTCTCAACGACATTTGACCGCCGATGTTCCACCATGCCTGAACATCCTTCCCACCCGGCGAGCTACAGGAACCAGCTTGCTACCAACCCCGCCGACGCCGCAAGAATCGCCAGGATCGTCACCCCACCCAGGATGTTCGTGCTTGTGCTGTTGACCTTGTCACCCATGATCTTGCGGTTGTTGGTCATGATGAGAAGGAGAAGCAGCAGCGGCGGCGTTGAAAATCCTTGCACGATGCCGGACCAGACCAGAGCTTTCATCGGGTTGAAGCCGAAGAAATTGAGGCCCACCGCCACCAGCGTTATGACCCCGATCACGATGTAGAATTTGGGAGCCTGCCGGGGTTTGGCATGCAAGCTATTCTTCCATCCCATCGCCTGAGCGAAATCGAAAGCAGCGCCAGCGGTCATGATCGGCACGGCCAGAAAGCCGACGCCAATTACACCGGCCGCAAAGAGAATGCCGGCAGCGTCGCCGGCAAGCGGCCGCAGCGCTTCGGCCGCCTGTGCCGCTGTCTCGATCTGCGTCTGCCCGGCCTTGTAGAGCGTCGACCCTGTCGAAAGGATGATGAAATACATGATCAGATTGGAAAACGTCATGCCGATCAGGATATCGCGGCGGGATCGGCGCAGCTCGCCCTCGGTGGCTCCTTTGCGCTCTTCGAGGCTCGTTCGACCCTTGGCGATCTCCTCCTCCACCTCCTGATTGGACTGCCACGTGTAAAGGTATGCGGAGAGCGTGGTCCCGACGATGGCGACGAGGATGGACAGGTATTCGCGGCTGAACTCGATTTTTGGCAACAGCGTGCCACGCAGAACGGAGGCGGCATCCGGTTTGGCAAGCACCGCGGAGACCACATAGGCAAGCAGAGCCAGAGCCAGCCACCGGAACACATTTCGGATCAATTTATACGATCCGAACACCTGCAGGGCAAAAATGACGATCGCGACGACAATGACGACCAACGGAGCAGGCAGCGGAACAAACAGCACAATGGCCGCCGACATGGCGCCAAGGTCGGCGGCTGCCTCGATCGTGTTGCCAATCAGTACGCCCACCAGCACAGACCATAGCAGCCAACGCGGATAGAAGTCCGATATGACCTTGAAAAGCCCGCGACCCGAAACCTGGCCAAGTTTGGATGAAAGATAGACGACGAGATACATCATCGGCAGCGTGACAGGTGCCGTCCACAGCAGGTCGGGCCCGAACCGCGCTCCGGCGCTCGCGTAGGTACCGATAGCCGAGCAGTCGTCATCGGCCGCGCCGGTGATCAGACCAAGCCCGAGAGCCCGAACGACGCCGCCTTTTTTTGGCTCTCTTGCCCTTTGGCCCTCTTCAGGTGGCTTGTTCATTGAAGGCGCGTCTTTACCGGGGCCACGCAAGAAATCATGACGAACATTCCAATCGGATGCCGATGAAGCAGCCGTTTCAAGCTGCATTGAGATCGAGTTCGAACCTCTGGTCAGGCTTTTTGTTCCTGGACACAGTCCCGGTCCGCGACGGCGATTCATCCCATGCGGGTTCTTTCGGCGGAGCCGAACATCGAAGCGAATGCTCCGTTCCCCTGAAGAAGAGAATGCTTGTCTCGAAGCCTGTCATTCAGGCGACTTCTTTGAAGGAATGTCCAGCGGCGCCAAAGTCGAGTGTGGGGCCCGGCTGTTCATCCGCTTCGTCAGCGGCTCGTACCGCCGCCGATCACCATCCGCACGCCGAGGCCGATGATGAGACAGCCGGCGAGCCGCTGCTGCCAAAGCCTTGCGCGAGGGTGCCGCATGACCCATGCGCCGGCCGCGCCCGATGCCAAGGCGTAGGCTCCCAGCACCAGCACACCGGTTATCTTCTGTGTTGCGCCAAGCAGCACCAGCTGCAACGTGACGGAGCCCCTATGCGGATCGACAAATTGCGGCAGGAACGCAACCATGAACATCAAAGGCCAGGGATTGCTCAGATTGGCGATCATTCCTTCCCGGGCGGCGGCGAGCGGCCGCAGGGCCTTGAGGTCACCCGTGGGAATGGTTGCCGAGGATGAAAGCAGCAGCCGGACACCCAGCCAGACGATGTAGGCCGCCCCGGCCCATCGAAGCAGATTGAACGCCAGGGGCGAGGCGTGGACAAGCGAGGACAGGCCGAATGCAATCAGCGGAAGCTGCACAAGTCCGGCGCCCAGCGTCATGCCGAGCACCGTGAACAGCGCCACGTCGCGCCCCTGCCCGATGCCGCGTGCCATCACCAGCATGCTGTCGGGGCCTGGCGGCATCTGCATCAGAATGACGGTTCCGACAAAAGCTATCCACAATGAGGGATCGATGGGACATCTCCGCTCGCGTTGCCGATGACATCAAAGCGACCAGCCGTCATCCGGGTTCCGCGGCAAATGAAAATGTCCCATCGCGAAGAACCAGGCAGAACCGTCAGATGGAACGCGGTGCCAGTCCTGGAAGTTGAAAAGCCGGAGCCGTTCCTGAACCGGTTTTGGAGGCCTGACCCGTGCATGAACCGATAAACGCCTTCCCGCTCCCGCTGGACACTCCTCCGATGGAGGCCAGGCTTGCCGATGAAATCCCCAGGGACGGGAACCGCTGGCAGTACGAGCCCAAATGGGACGGATTTCGCTGCCTGGCTTTCAAGAGCGACAACGCCGTTGACCTGCGCGCCAAATCCGGCAAGCCGCTCGGCCGCTATTTTCCAGAAATCACGGAGATTTTGCGTGACCTCAAGCGCGGGCACTTCGTCATCGACGGCGAGATTGTCATTGAGGTTAACGGTGAGCTTTCCTTCGAAGCGCTGCAGATGCGCCTTCACCCAGCACAAAGCAGAATCCGCAAACTGAGTTCGCAGACGCCTGCCAGTCTGATCCTCTTCGACATGCTTGCCAGGCCGGGCGGCGAGGTCATCACGGGCAAGCCACTTGTGGAAAGGCGGCGAGCGATCGAGGACTTCGTGACCTCCTCGAACAGTCCAGATCTTCGCCTGTCGAAGTGCGCTTATGATACAGCCACGGCGGCTCGATGGCTAAACGGCGCTGGCCATGCATCGACCGACGGCATCGTGGCCAAAGTGCTCGATGAGCATTATCTCTGCGGCGAACGTGCGATGGTGAAGGTAAAGCCGAGGCGCACCGCCGATTGCGTTGTCGGCGGTTTCCGCTATCTCGCGGACAGTCGTGAGGTCGGCTCGCTGCTCCTCGGCCTCTACAATGACGACGGCAAGCTCGATCACGTCGGCTTCACGTCGACCATCGCCAGGACCGACAGAGGAGCGCTCACGCGCCGGCTGGAAGGGCTGCGGTCAGAGCCCGGATTCACCGGCAAGGCGCCCGGCGGCCCGAGCCGCTGGAGCACGGAGCGCAGCGGACAATGGGAACCCCTGGAACCTGAACTGGTGGTGGAGGTCCGCTTCGACCACGTTACCGGCAATCGGTTTCGCCACGGCACCAAACTGCTGCGCTGGCGCCCCGACAAGGCGCCACGGCAATGCACGTTCGAGCAGATCGAATAGACCGCTCCGGGGAGATCGCTTCCAGAAACCTGTCACGATTTATTGTGACGAAGGAACCAACTCGGGATTCACCGGTTCGGACACCATCCGCCGGAGCTACCCTGACATGCCAAATGCAGCAGAAATTCTCATCGATACGCTCGTCGCCTGGGACGTGGAGGTGGTGTTCGGCTTGCCGGGAGACGGCATAAACGGCGTCATGGAAGCGTTGCGGACGCGGCGCGACAAGATTGCCTTCGTTCAGGTCCGGCATGAAGAATCGGCTGCCTTCATGGCATGTGCGTATGCCAAGTGGACAGGTAAGCTGGGCGTGTGCCTTGCGACGTCCGGTCCCGGCGGAACACATCTTCTGACCGGCCTCTATGACGCCAAGCTCGACCAGGCTCCGGTGCTGGCGATTACGGGCATGCAGTTCCACGATCTGATCGAGACGTTCACGCAACAGGATGTCGATCTGACGCGCGTGTTCAATGATGTCTCCGTTTATAACGCCCATGTTGCCGATGCCGCGCATATGGAAAACGTCGCCAGCCTTGCCTGCCGAACCGCGCTGGCGCGCAAGGGCGTCGCACATCTTTCGATTGCCAGCGACATCCAGGAGCAGAAGCGCGATCCGTCGAAGCGCTCCAAGCGCAATCGCCCGGCGCACACGCCGCAGGATATGTTCGCCGCTCACAGCGTACCGCTGGACGTTGAGCTCGACAAAGCCGCCGACATTCTCAATGACGCTTCGCGGGTTGCGATCCTGGCCGGACGCGGCGCCATCGGCGCGGCCGCCGAACTCGAACACACGGCGCGCCTGCTGCAGGCGCCTGTCGCGAAGGCCTTGCTGGGCAAGGCGGTGCTGCCGGACGACCATCCCTACACCACCGGCGGGATCGGCATTCTTGGAACCCTGGCTTCGCAAGAGGCGATGGAGAGCTGTGACGCGGTGCTGATTGTCGGTTCGACCTTTCCCTATATCGAATACTACCCGCAGCCCGGGCAGGCCCGTGGCGTCCAGATCGACTGCGATGCGCAGCGGATCGGCTTGCGCTTTCCAGTCGAAGCCGGCCTTGTCGGCGACGCGGCCGAGACATTGCGCGCGCTCAACCAACGTCTGACGCAGAAGCCCTCCGATGAGTTCCTGCACCGTTCCCAAGAGACCATGAGAAAATGGCGCGAGATGATGCGGCAGTCGGAAGACATGCAGGCGCAACCCTTGAAGCCACAGGCGATTGCCCGGGCGTTCGGACAACGGTTGGCCGACGACACGGTGCTGGCCACGGATTCCGGTCAGAACACGGAACTGGCCGCCCGCCATGTCGATCTTCGCAGCGGCCAGGCATTTGGGGTGTCCGGATCGCTGGCGTCGATGGCTTGCGGTCTCGCCTACGCCATCGCTGCCGGCATAGCATTCCCCGGTCGCCCGATTGCCGCCATCGTCGGCGATGGCGGCTTTGCCATGCAGCTCGGCGAATTCTCGACGGCGGTGCGCTACAAGATCCCGCTGAAGGTTCTGGTGATCAAGAACAACATGCTCAATCAGATCGCCTGGGAGCAGATGATGTTTCTGGGGAATCCGCAATTCGGCTGCGAATTGCAGCCGATCGATTTTGCCATGGCGGCGGAAGCAATGGGCGCCAAGGGTTTTCGCATCGAGCGGACCGATCAGATCGAGACGGTTCTCGACCAGGCTTTCGCCACGGAAGGCCCTGTCGTGATCGAAGCGCTGGTCGATGCCTATGAGCCGCTGATGCCGCCCAAAATGCCGGCAGACTATGCCAAGAACTTCCGCCAGGCCCTGCCGCGAACACCGGGACACGAACGCATAGAAGAAAATATCGCCCGGGAGCCGGCGAAATCGATGATGGACGCCTAGAGGCGGCGCAAGGAGGTGGGAACAGCGCGCCTCCTTGGCTTCATTCTGGATCTTTCCAGATGAACCGGTGCTCTTCCGGGTGACGGATGCGGATCATGAGCTTCGACGCGCTTTTTTCGACCTCCATCTGCTACGGCAACGGCGCTCCGCAGGCCGGTTGGACTCTGGCGCTCCCCATCACATTGCCACTGGCGGCAATCCTTTGCCGTATGTTGCCGGCGCCAACCGACTGTGGCGACGGAGCGGACGCGGACGTCGCTTGCGATCACGGCAGGCCTTCCAGTTTGCTGCCGGCTGGGCCGTCCTGGCGTTCGCCCTTGTAAGCCCGATCCATGCGTTGGGCGAACATGTGTTTGCGGCGCACATGATCGAGCATGAATTGCTGATGGTGGTCGCAGCGCCTCTGCTGGTTACCTCCCGCCCGACAGCGGCGATGATGTGGGCACTGCCGGTACAACTGCGCCAGATATTCGGAGCGGCCGGACATGCAAATACGCTTCGGGCGATCTGGGCGTTCATCAGCCGCCCTGTGGTCGCGACCGTCCTGCACGGAGCCGCGATATGGATTTGGCATCTCCCGGCGCTGTTCGAGGCTGCCCTCCAGCAGGGTTTCCTGCACTATGCCCAGCACGCGAGCTTCCTCGGCACCGGGCTTTTGTTCTGGTGGGTGCTGCTGCCTCGCCCTGGCCGCGAGCACGCTCGCGGCAATGCGGTGATGCATCTCTTCTTCACCTCGCTCCACACCGGGCTGCTCGGGGCTTTGCTCGTTGTCTCGCCAAAGCTGTGGTATCCGGCCAACGCCGTCGGCTCGGATCTGTGGGGGCTCAGCCCGCTCGAGGACCAGCAACTTGCAGGCTTGATCATGTGGATTCCCGCTGGCCTGATCTATGGCGGAGCCGCACTGCTCTTGGTCGCTTTCTGGATTCAAACGAGCAGTCGGCGGCATCAGGCTCCCCAGGAGTTGCGCATCGTCTAACCCGCACCGCTTCACGTCGGTTTCGCCGGGGCGGTGTTGCCAAGCATCCTTTTACAGTCAGCTGCGTTATGGCCTTGGCAACGATGGTGGATCCTTCATGGCGAGGTGCATGAGTCCGTTGGCCGGCTCTCGCAGGCGGACACGACCGCGAATGTCGCTTGCCTTTACATGTCCAACGCAAATCCTGACTGACATTGTTCCGGGAAAGGCCGCGCAACAGCGTTTGAGGTGGGTCAGCGCAGCGCCGATGTTGGTATTGGCAGGATGCGGCGATCGGCAGTCGGCCCTCCATGCACACGGTGCGAACGCCCGGAGAATCCTTGATCTGATCTGGTCTTTCAGCGCAGTCGCGGTGGCCACGTGGCTGCTTGTCATGCTGGTCTTGGCGGCAGCGCTTTTGCATCGCCGCCTGTCCGAGACAACGCGCTCGCCGCTCGAGATCGATTCACATCAGGAGCGCCGATTTACCCGCGCTGTCGGCAGCGCCATTGCGTTGACCGTTCTGGTGCTCGTCATGATGACGATAGCGAGTTTTTTCGCCGGCAAATCCATTGCTTCGCTGAGCGGAACGGAAACGCTTGCCGTGCGGATCACGGGGCACCAATGGTGGTGGGAGGTCCGGTATGCCGGTAATGATCCCTCGCAATCGATCGTCACGGCAAATGAAATCCATGTCCCGGTTGGCGAACCGGTCAAGGTCGAACTCGATTCGCTCGATGTCATTCATAGCTTCTGGGTGCCGAACCTTGCCGGTAAGCGCGATCTCATTCCGGGCCGGCTAAGCCAGCTTACCCTCATCGCCGATAAGCCCGGCATCTATCGTGGCCAGTGTGCCGAATTCTGCGGCTATCAGCACGCCCATATGGCCATCACCGTCATCGCGGAAAGCCGCGAAGCGTTTGAAGCATGGCAATCCAGGCAAAACGCCGTCGCATCCGCGCCTGGCGGCGAGGAAGAACGCCGCGGCCAACAGGCATTTCTTTCCACCGGCTGTGCGCTCTGCCATACGATAAGAGGCACGCCTGCCAGCGGAACGGTCGGTCCTGATCTTACGCATCTCGCCAGCCGACGTGCACTGGCCGCGGATACGCTGGCCATGACCCCTGGCGCGCTCGCCGCCTGGATTGCCGATCCACAGTCGATAAAGCCCGGCGCCAAGATGCCGCGCATTGCCCTTAGCGCCGACGATCTCAACGCGGTCGTCGCCTATCTCGGAAGCCTCGAATGAGCGGCATTGGGGGAAAGCCGGCCGAGCATACCCAGGAGGGCCTGAAAGGCATCCGTGACACCGGCCTCGAAGAGGTGAGACTGCGCGCCTTTCTGGCGCATGCCTGGCGAACGCCGAAAGGCTTCTACGGCTGGCTGGTCACGGTCGATCACAAGCTGATCGGACGGCGCTATATCGTGACGGCTTTCCTGTTTCTCGCCCTTGCGGGTCTATCAGCGCTCGCCATGCGTTTCCAGCTTGCCCAGCCGGAGGCCGGCCACATCGGCCCCGATCTCTACAACCAGCTGTTCACCATGCATGGCACGACGATGATGTTTCTGTTCGCCGTGCCGGTGATGGAAGCTTTCGCCATTTACCTGGTGCCGCTGATGATCGGCACTCGCAATGTCGCCTTTCCGCGGCTCAATGCATTCAGCTACTGGGTCTATCTTTCCGGCGGGCTGATGATCTGGATCGCCTTCGCCTTCGAAACCGGTGCGGATGCCGGCTGGTTTTCCTACGTACCGCTCGCCGGACCCGAATATGGCATCGGCAAGCGCCCCGATTTTTGGGCGCAGATGGTGACCTACACTGAAGTGTCCGCGCTCGCGGTAGCGGTCGAGATCATCGCGACAGTGTTCAAACAACGTGCTCCCGGCATGTCGCTTGACCGCATCCCGCTCTATGTCTGGTCCGTCCTCGTCACGGCTTTCGTCATCCTGTTCGCCATGCCGGCCGTGATGGTCTCGAGCACAATGCTGATCCTGGACCGCCTGGTCGGCACGAAATTCTTCGATCCCGCTGCAGGCGGCGATGCACTGCTGTGGCAGCATCTATTCTGGTTCTTCGGCCATCCCGAGGTCTACATCATCTTCATTCCGGCGACCGGCTTCGTCTCCGCGATCCTGCCGACCTTCGTTCGCCGCCCGATCTTTGGCTATCTCGGGATCGTCCTGTCGTTGATCGCGATCGGTTTTCTTTCCTTCGGCCTGTGGGTGCACCACATGTTCGCTACCGGCCTGCCGCAGCTCGGCGAAAGCTTCTTTACCGCTTCCTCGATGATGATCGCCATTCCGAGCGGCATTCAGATCTTCTGCTGGATTGCGACGATCTGGGGCGGCCGGCCGATCTTCGCCACGCCCATGCTTTTCGTGCTCGGCTTCATCTTCACCTTTGTGATCGGCGGCCTGACCGGGGTCATGGTCGCCTCGGTGCCGCTCGACCTGCAGGTACACGACACCTATTTCGTGGTTGCCCATTTCCATTATGTGCTGGTCGGGGGCGCCGTCTTCCCCCTGCTCGGCGCCGTTTACTACTGGTTTCCCAAGATCACCGGACGCATGCTGTCCGAGAGGCTCGGCCGCTGGAATTTCTGGCTCGTCTTCCTCGGGTTCAATCTCACCTTCTTCCCCATGCATATTCTCGGTCTGCAAGGCATGCCGCGCCGCGTTTATACGTATCCGCCGGCGAGCGGCTGGGGCGAGATGAACCTCTTCATCAGCCTCTCTTCACTGGTGGTGTTCGCCGGCTTTGCGCTTTCCTTCCTGAACCTCCTGCTCAGCCTTCGCAACGGCCGCATTGCCGGAGACAATCCCTGGGGCGCGAGCACGCTCGAATGGGCGACGACGTCGCCGCCACCCTCCTACGATTTTTCGCGGCTGCCCGTGATAACTCACCGCGAACCGCTTTGGGCCGAGCCCGATACGCTTCCCGTGGTCGAGGGTCTGCGTGTCGACGCACGCGAGGTGCTCGCCGGCACGGTCGCCGATGCGGTGCCGCAACTAAGGGTGCCATCGGCTGACAACTCGATCTGGCCGCTTCTGTCGGCCATTGCGGTGGGCGGTGCATTTCTCGGTTCGATATACACGCCATGGGCGGTGGTCTGGGGAGCGATCCCGGTTTCGATCGGCTTCATCTGTTGGTTCTGGCCGAAAGGCGAGCCGGAGGACGAGGAATGAGGCACCGTCCCGTTGCCGACGTCAGCCACCTGCCCACATACGATTTCGGGTCGGCGAGCCCGATGTGGTGGGGAACCCTTGCCTTCATTGCTCTCGAGGCAACAGGTTTTGCCTTGGCGATAGGCACCTACTTCTATTTGGCCGTGCTGGCCCGGCATTGGCCCATCGGAGCGCCGGCGCCAGATTTGCTGCCGGGCACGGCAGTGTTGATTATTCTGGTTGCGAGCGTCGTGCCCAACCACCTGATCGAGTTTTGGGCGCGTCGCCAGGACCTCGCGAAAGTTCGCCTTGGCATGGTCGTCATGTCGGTCGTCGGGATTCTTCCGCTGATCGTTCGCATCTGGGAATTTCCGGCGCTGCGGATTTCCTGGGATCAGAACGCTTACGGATCGATCGTGTGGTTCCTGCTTGGACTGCATACCACGCATCTTCTTACCGATGTCGGCGACACGATCGTCCTGGCGGTTCTCATGTTCACGCAAAAAGGCAAGGCGGGCCGCCGCTTCAGCGACGTCTCGGACAATGCGTTCTACTGGGACTTCGTCGTCGTCTCATGGGTCGTGCTCTATCTTGTTATTTATTGGGCTCCGAGGATGTGAGATGCAGGCGATCCGTACCGGCGTTTCCTGGGCAGGCCTGGTCAGCGGGCCAGTTGCATGGGCAATAGCCCTGCAGCTCGATTACTCCATTGCATCCTGGCAGTGCCATGCCGGCTTTCGTCCCACTGCCTTGTTCTCATTGATAGGCGCCGCTGTCGCCCTGGCAGGCACGCTCCTGTCGTGGCACGCCGTTCATGACCGCGGACATGGTACGATCCCGCCCCGGAAGGCGCGCACGCGTGCGTTCCTTGCCAGGACTTCGGTGGGCATCGGGGCGCTGTTCACGCTCATCTTGCTGGCGCAAGTGGTGGCAGGGCTGATCTTCAGCGGATGCGAACTGTGACGACAAAGACGCGGAGATTGGCTATCCGCCGCCGGTACGCGCTTTGGCCTGCCACGGGCATTCCATTCCCAGCTGTCATTTCTCGGGCGGTCGTACTCGTCTTGTCATCGTTGGCGCTTTGCACCGAGCTGCGGGCGAGCGAAATCCAGAGGGGTGAATATCTCACGCGAGCGGCCGACTGCATCGGCTGCCACACGTCCAATCCGAGCCGCCCCTTCGCTGGAGGCTATCGCGTGCCGACACCCTTCGGCGATGTATACTCGACCAACATCACACCAGATCTCGAAACGGGCATCGGACGCTATTCCGCGGACGAGTTCGTGCGAGCCGTCCAGAAAGGTATCAGGCGCGACGGAGCCGATCTCTACCCCGCCATGCCCTATGACAGCTTCGCCGCAATGAGCCGCGAGGACGTGCTTGCGATTCGGGCCTATCTCCTTGCGCAGCCGCCGATTTCCCAGCCGCGACCGCGAAACATTCTGCCTTTTCCATTCAACCAGCGCTGGACGGTTGCGCTGTGGAAGCTCGCGAATCTCCAAACCGGCAGTTTCACGCCTGATCGGAGCCGGACCGCCGCATGGAACAGGGGGGCCTACCTTGTCGAGGTGCTCGGCCACTGCGGTGCTTGCCACACACCAAGGAATGCGACGTTCGGCATGGATGAAGACCACAAGCTTGCCGGCGGCACCGCCGGCATCTGGCACGCCTTCAACATCACCAGCGACAAGATCGCAGGCGTCGGCGGCTGGAGCAACGAAGAGCTGTCTCGATTCCTCAAAACCGGCGCCGTGCCCGGGAAGGCCTACGCGGGCGGGCCGATGGCGGAAACGGTCATGAACAGCCTGCAGCATCTTTCCGACGACGACATCCAGGCTATTGTCGCCTATCTCAGGGACGTGCCCGCCCAACCGGGGGACGAGAAGCAGCCGCGTTTCTCATGGGGTAACGCGGCCGCGGCCGACGGCATTGCTGGAACCGAAGGGATGACGCAAGGCAGCGGAACTGCAACCGGCGATGATCTCTATCGATCGCTCTGTTCGACGTGCCATGGGGCGAACGGAGGCGGATCATCAGACGGATCCTATCCGTCCTTGACCCGTAACAGCACCCCCGGCGCGGCCACGCCCGAGGATGTCGTCATGACCATCCTTGAAGGCGTCAAAGCTGGTGACGTGGCCGGGCGTCAATCGATGGCGGCCTTCGGCGGCTGGCTGGATGATGGCCAGGTGGCAGCTCTTGCAAATTACGTCACCGTGCGGTTCGGAAATCCCGACCTCAGCGTCACCGCGGCCGATGTACGCCAGATGCGGGCAAGAACGACAACCAGCCAGACGATCATGATTCTGGCGGCTCAATCACTTGTAGCGGGCGCCGCCGTGTTGATGCTTGGCCTGCTGCTTTTGCTGGCAAGACGCCTGCGCCGTGGGGCGACTTCAGCGCGCCTCATGTTCGCGCATAGAGATAGGCGGTAATGTCGCGCGCCTCTTGAGGCGACAGATTTGTATTGGGCATGGCCGTCTTCGGGTCAACGTCCCGCGCCCTGCTGATCCAGCGCATCATCGCATCCGGGGTGGCTCGCGACGGCCCGGTATATCCTCTTTCGACGACGCCTTGCAGGGACGGACCGACGGTGCCACGGGCGCCGGGTACTCCCGGGATTTCGTGACATCCGCCACAGCCGTTGCGGATCATTGCCGGGACGGCCCGGTCAGGGTCGCCCCCGATGGCCTGTGCAATGGTGGTTTCCCGGAGATTGTCGCCGCGGACCAAGTTGATGGCGCAAACTACCGGAATAATGGCGATTGCCGCGGATACGCCTGCCACCCAGGGCAGCGCGGATGGCATCAGCCTGACGGGTTGTCGGCTCATCCGCGCCTGCTGCCGCCGCAAGACGCGGCCCGGTGGCCGCTGCAAGCGCCCTCAAAAGCCCGATCATCCCCGGATCTCGCTGGAAACAACTCAATCATCGGCGATGAAAATCATACCAGCGGGCCGAACACGAATGTAGCCAGCAGAACAAGGAAAATCACAGCGATAACTGCGGTCGCCCACATGACGATCCTTCTTGTCCCCCGTTGCTCTTGCTTGCGAGAGATATCTTCTGACACAGTACGAAATCCTTGCTGCAAAATTCAACTGACGATAAGGCTCGGCATCTGCATGAGCCGGACCTGCCGGACTGTTGGGCCGCGTCTTGGAATTGGCCGCGGCCCGGGGCTCACGCGCTTACCAGCCCTGCTGACCGTACCAGTCATCGATATCGCGCCGCACACGGTCCTTTTCGAGGCCATAACGCTCCTGGATCTTGCCTTCGAGTTGATCGCGCTTGCCGGCGATGCGGTCAAGGTCGTCATCCGTGAGCTTACCCCACTGCTCCTTGACCTTGCCTTTCACCTGTTTCCAGTTTCCTTCCACGCGGTTCCAGTCCATGACACCGTTCTCCTTCGGTTTGAAAACGTCTAACCTCGGAGAGCAAACGCAAATCAACGACGGATGTTCCTGGAACTCGACGCTCGTCTTGCTCTCACAGGCCGCGACCCATTCCTTTACGCTCAGCCTGCGCCATCAATTGAGGCCGTCCTGCTCGAAGGCGACGCCACGACCTTCGACCCAAGACGCCTCCACACCTTCCGCAACAGTTCCGCCACCAAGCAGGGGCAAGCGCTTTTCATCCTGTCGCCGCCGTCCGTCTAGAGGCACAGTCATCTTAAGCCAGCGTAGTCTGTCTCTGAGGGTCAGTGCTTCCTGCACAAATCAATATGTTAGGGGCTGGACTGGAGTGGCGGCCTCATTTTGTAAAAATCCGGGAGTTGGCAGCTTTGCCAACTAAGCAGCGACGCCACCTAAATAGGCGCTGATGACCGCTTCGTTGCTCGCAAGATCGCTGCCTGGTCCCTCAAGCACAACGCGCCCAGCCTTGAGCACATAGCCATAGTCGGCGAATTTCAAGGCGACTTTGCTATTCTGCTCCACAAGCAGGATGGTCACGCCTTCACGATTGAGGCGCTGCACGATGTTCATGACTTCCTTGATCAGTTGCGGCGCCAGACCCATGGAAGGCTCATCGAGCAACAGCACCTTGGGCGCGGCCATGAGGGCTCTGCCGATCGCCAGCATCTGCTGCTCACCTCCCGAGAGGTTCCTTGCATCGCCATTCTGTCTGCGCGCCAGGATGGGGAAGAGCTCAAAAACGTGGTCCAGCCGCCGGCGGCGCTCGACGTCGTCGGCAAGCGTAAACGAGCCCAGGTCAAGGTTCTCCCTGATCGTCATGTCGCCGAAAATACGCCTTCCCTCCGGAACGTGGACGAGCCCGCGATGCGGCAGGCGGTGGGCAGGGACCTTGGTTATGTCCTCGCCCAGGAAGCGGACACTTCCGGAGGATGCGGCAACAAGGCCGGACAGCGTGCGTAGCGTGGTGCTCTTGCCCGCACCATTCGCGCCAAGCAGGGCGACGATCTGGCCACGTTTGACCGAAAGGCTGACGCCATGAAGGGCTTCGATGCCGTCATAGCGCGCGACGATGCGGTCCGCGGAAAGAACGATTTCGGCGTCCATCATTCCTCCGTACCGAGATAGGCTTCGATGACCCGGGGGTCTGCTCGCACGGCCTCCGGCGGCCCGTCGGCGATCTTCTGACCGTAGTCGAACACCACGATCTTCTCCGACACTTGCATGACCAGGCCCATGTCGTGCTCGATCAGCAGGACCGTGACACCGGTTTCATCACGGATGCGGCGGATCAGGTCAACAAGGTCCAGCTTCTCGCGCTCGTTCAGGCCGGCGGCAGGCTCGTCCAGCAGGATGAGCTCGGGCGCCGACGCCAGGGCTCTTGCGAGTTCGAGCCGCCGTTGATCGCCATAGGAAAGGCCGCCGGCACGGCGATGCGCATGCTGCTCGATGCCGACAAAATCGAGCCAGCGCATGCCAGCCGTGCGGATCGTCTCCTCCTCGCGTCGCTGTGCCGGCAAGTGCAGGATCGCCGACATGATGCCGTGGCGGCTGCGGCAATGCTGGCCGGACATGGCGTTTTCCAGAACGGTCATTTCCTTGAACAGCCGGATGTTCTGGAACGTGCGGGCGAGGCCGAGCGCGGTGATGCGATGCGGCGGCAAGCCGGTGATCGGCCGGCCGCCCAGGCTGATCGAGCCGCCCTTCGGCTTGTAGAAGCCGGTCAGGCAATTGAAGAGTGATGTCTTGCCGGCCCCGTTCGGCCCGATAAGACTGTTGATGGCGCCTTTCTCAACCGAAAACGAAATGTCGTGCAGGACTTTCAGTCCTCCGAAACTGAGGCGCAGATCGCGGACTTCCAGCAAGGCCATGTTCAAACTCGCTTGTCCGGCCACAGCCCGTTCGGCCTGAAGAGCATGATTGCCAGCAACGCAACCGCGGTCACCAGGGGACGATAGGTGCCCGCGCCGCGCAGCACCTCAGGAAGCAGGGCCACGAGAACAGCACCGAGCACAACGCCGGGAATGCGGCCCATGCCGCCCAGGACGACGCCGAGAAGGATGAGCAGCGATTGGTTGAAGGTGAAACTCTCCGGCGAGATGGCCGTCATCTTGGCCGCGTAGAGGCATCCGGCCACCGAAGCGATCACAGCGCCCATCATATAGGCCTGCAGCTTGGCCGTGACACGGTTGATGCCGATACCGGCGGCGGCGTCCTCGTCATAGCGAACGTAGAACCAGGCTCGTCCCATTCGCGATCGCTCGACGCTCAGGCAGACGAAGGCGGTGAGCAGCGCGAGCACCAGGAACGCATAGTAGAAATGCTGCACCTGCATCAGCTTGAAGCCGAAGATCTCCGGCCGCTCGATGCCGATGAGTCCGCTGGCGCCACCGGTGATCTCGAGGTTACGGGCGATGATGCGCACGATCTCGCCGAAGCCCAGCGTCACGATCGCCAGATAGTCGCTGCGCAGCCTCAGCGTCGGAGCCCCTATGATGATGCCGGCCACGCAGGCCGCCACCATGGCGACCGGGATGGTGAGCCAGAAATTGAAACCGAATTCCGCGGTCAGGATGCCTGATGTGTAAGCGCCTACCGCGAAGAAGGCGGCGTAGCCGAGATCGAGCAGGCCCGCATAGCCGACAACAATGTTGAGGCCGAGGCACAGAACGACATAAAGCAGCGCCGTGGTTGCCACCTCCGTCACATAGGCGTTGGCGAATTGCGGCAACACCAGCGCGACGGCGAGCGCCGCCAGGCCGGGCAGCACGACGGACCAGCGCATCAATTGCTGTTGCACGGCTGCCGGCATGGCTCTGACTTCGTGGGTCATCACACCCGCTCCACGACCGAGCGGCCAAGAAGGCCGGTCGGCTTGAAAACAAGGAACAGGATCAGGGTTCCGAACACGAAGACGTCACGCCACTCCGATCCGACGAAGGGCAAGGACGAGCCGAAGGCCTCGAGCAGACCGAGCAGCAAGCCGCCGAGCATGGCGCCAGGCACGCTGCCGATCCCGCCGATGACAGCGGCGGTGAAGGCCTTGAGCCCCATGATGAAGCCCATGAAGAAATGGACACTGCCATAATAGGCGCCGGCCATGACCCCGCCGCCGGCGGCGAGCGCCGAGCCCATGAAAAAGGTCAACGCGATCACCCGGTCGACATCGATGCCCATCAGGCGGCTCGCCCCCATGTCGATGGACACGGCGCGCATCGCCTTGCCGTACATGGTGCGTGAGACAAAGGCCTGCATGCCTGCCATAAGAGCGATGGAGGCGGCCACCAGCACCATCTGCGTGTAGGTGATGTGAACGGTGGAAATGTCGACACCGGCAAAACCGAGGTCCGTGTTGAAGGCGTAATGCCGCCCGCCGGTCAGCGCGAGTGCCGTGCCGTTCAGCACCATCGACGCACCGAGCGCCGTGATGAGGATGGAGAGGCGCGGCGCGTTGCGCATCGGCCGATAGGCGAAACGTTCGATGATAACGCCGAGCAGGCCGACTGCCAGCATCGACACAAGCAGGGCGCAGACCACGCCCAGCCAGCCATTGCCGACCCATATGCCGACGAAGGAAAACACGATGAGGCCGACGAAGGCGCCGTTCATGTAGATGTCGCCATGGGCGAAATTCAGGAGCTTGATGACGCCGAAGACCATACTGTAGCCAAGCGCGATCAGGGCATAGAACGAGCCGACGATAAGACCGTTCACCAGTTGCTGAATAAGCAGGTCGAGCGTCATTGATGCTCCAGGGCAGAATTGAAAAAGTCTTGGCTGGGCGCAGCGTCAGCGCGCCAGACAATCGGCGGTGACGCCGAGGCCGCCACAAGGCCTGCCTCGGCGTCAATCCTGCTAGCCTTTATTCGGCTACCCACTTGCCGCCCTTGGCGATCACCGGGCGGAAGTTCGAGGTCTGGAGCGTGTTCTTGTCGGTGAACTTGATTTCACCGGCAAGGCCCTTGAAGTCGCTCGCCTTGAGCGCCTCGATGATTGCCTTCTGATCCGCCGACTTGGCCCGCGTGATCGCATCGGCGATCAGGCCGCCCACATCATGGGAGAGCGCCGCATAGGCGCCGGCGTCGCGGCCATAGGTTTCCTTGTACTTGGCCTTGAAGTCGGCGGCGCCGGACAAGAGGTCGACGGTGGGCGGAGACAACAGATACACGCCCTCACCGGCCGAACCGGCGATCTCCAGATATTCCGGCGAATTGTTGCCGTCGCCCAGCACAATGCCGCCCTGGAACCCGGCCTGCCGAAGCTGCTTGGTGAGCAGAGCGCCACCGGCATGGTAGGCGGTCCAGAAGACAGCATCGGCGCCGCTCGACTTGATCTTGGTGACGACCGCCGAATAGTCCTGCTCGCCGGCGGTGGTGGTCTCCTTGGCGGCAATTTCGCCGCCAGCGCTCTTGAAAGCTTCGGCGGTCAGCTTGGCCAGGTCGGACGAATAGGCATCGCCTTCGTCCACGACCGCGATCTTCTTGTAGCCGTTCTTCTTGAAGAGTTCGACGGCTGTCGTCGCCTGCATGTCGCCGGTCGAATTGGCGAGGAAGGCATTGCCCTGATTGGCGGCGACCAGCTTGGTCGAGTTCGCTCCGATGATGACGAACGGAATGCCGGCGTCACCATAGATCTTCAATGTCGGCAAGACGGCGCCCGAGCAGTAGCCGCCGACGATGGCGGTCACGCCTTCCGAGACAAGCTTGCTGCCTGCGGTCACCGCCTGTTGCGGATCGCAGGCGTCGTCGGCGGTGGTGGTGGTGATCTTGTCGCCGTTGACGCCGCCCTTGGCGTTGACGGCATCGATCGCCATCTTCACGGCGTTCTCCATATCCTGCCCTTCACTGGCCAGTTGGCCAGTCATGGGGGCCACGATGCCGATCTTGATGTCGGCAGCCGCGGCCATCGTGGTCAGAGCCAGCCCGGCAAGGGCGGTGGCGCAAGCTAGCCTCTTGAAGGAAACAACCATCAATTCTCTCCATTTTCCCCTGTTGGTGCATCCAGGCGGTGCGCCCGAAATGCATTGTTTCGCCCCTCGGTTAGCTGCGGAGCGGTTATGTTGAGCAAGATCGCCAGCCGGCCAAGCGGTTGTCACCGGCAAGGACCGACCCGGCAGATCAGTGACTGCCGCTTGAAGCCCGGGCATAGGCTCCCTGATAACGGTTCTCCTGGATGCTCTGCATGATCTCGGCCTCACGGGCTTCCTGCGCCCGGACGGCGGCCAGCAAGGCCGCAGCACCGTCGATTGGAAATGCCACGACGCCATCCTCGTCGCCGACGACGATGTCGCCTGGACCGACGACCATGCCGCCTATGCAGACGGGAACATTGATGGCTCCCGGACCATCCTTGTAGGGTCCGAGATGGATGGCCGACCGCGCGAAGCATGGAAACGGACTGCGGCCGATGGCACCGGCATCGCGAATGGCGCCGTCGATGACAATGCCAGCGGCGCCGCGCGACGCCGCGACACTTGTCATGATCTCGCCGACCAGCGCGCGTCCTTCATACCCGCCGCCATCGACGACGATGACGTCGCCGGGCTGCAACAGATCGAGCGCACGATGGATGAACTGGTTGTCGCCGGGGCGGGTCCTGACCGTCAGCGCCCTCCCCGCCATGACGCCGCCCACCTGGTGAAATGGCCGCAACCCGACAGCCCCCGGGACACGGGCGAGATTGTCGCTGATCAACGGCGTAGCCAGAGCGCGGAACGCGTCGATCAGTTCGCTTTCCTGTGATCCATCCGCCATCGTCTGCACTCCCCGTCGTCGGCACTTTTATGAATATAGTATCCAATCACAATTAATTCAGTGGAGTCAACCGGCTTGCGCTGGTTGACAGAAAAAAGCCAAAGCGGCTCATAAATGCCGTTCCTTGGGCGAACATGGCCCCAAAGCCCCGATCGTCTGGGCTTGCAATGTCGGCAAAGTTCAAGATAGATTGGATAACATATCCATAGATGCCATGATTGCAAAAAGGAATTGGCTGTGAAGCACGCAGGAAAAGTCGTGATCGTCACCGGGGCGGCACAAGGGCTGGGCCTTGCCTGCGCCGAGCGCTTTCATGCCGATGGCGCCAAGGTTGTGCTTGTCGACGTGCAGGCCGATCGCGGGCGCGAGCATGCCGAACGCCTTGGCGAGCGCGCCGTCTGGCTATCCGCCGACCTTTCCGAAATCAACAGGGACATGGCCGACGGCATCATTGCCAAGGCCATGCAAAGCTTCGGCGGTATCGACGTACTCATCAACAATGCCGGCATCATCCATCTGGACGATTTCGTCGACTTCCCCGAGGAAGCCTTCGACCTGGTTCAGCGCGTCAATCTCAAGGCTCCCTTCCTACTCGGACAGGCCGCGGCAAGGGCCATGATCGCGCAGGGACGCGGTGGCTCGATTATCAACATGTCGTCGATCAACGCCATCCTGGCCATTCCCAATTCCGTCGCCTATGCCGTGTCCAAGGGTGGCATCAAGCAATTGACGGCGGTGATGGCCGTCGGATTGATCCCGCATAACATCCGCGTCAACGCCATCGGCCCCGGCACCATCCTGACCGACATGGTCAAGAGTTCGGTCATGGCCAGCGAAGCGCAGCGCCAGACCATCCTGTCGCGCACGCCGAGCGGCCGCTGTGGCGAACCTTCGGAGATCGCCAGCGTCGCATCCTTCCTGGCCAGCGACGACGCTTCCTACATCGTCGGCCAGACCATCTATCCCGATGGCGGTCGCCTGATCCTGAACTATACGGTGCCGGTGAAGGACTGACCGCCTATGGTTGTCGGCACCCCCCACATCAGCCTTGCGGGATCGGGCGCGCTGCTGCTCGATGGCGCGCAGGGGGCCTTTAATGATACCACCCAGGAACTGGTCTGGGCGGTAGCGAACGCCGCGTTGACCCTCGAAGGGGTGTGCGAGGCCGTTCCCGGCATGAACAACCTGCTCATAGTATTCGACCCGCTCGCCACGGATGCACCAAGCCTCGGCGAGCAGCTGAAGTCGCTATGGGCCAGCACAGACGCCCACGCGGTTGCCGGCACGCATCATACCATTCCCGTTCACTATGGCGGCGCGCGTGGCGAGGATCTCGCCGGCTGGGCCACGCATTGCGGCCTGTCTGTCGACGAGACCGTCAGGCACCACGCGGCGGCCACCTATACCGTCGCCGCCATCGGCGCCATGCCGGGCTTTCCCTATCTGTCCGGTCTCGACCCGCGGCTTGCCTGGGCAAGGCGCAGCACGCCTCGCCTCAAAGTCGCCGAGGGCGCCGTCATCATTGGTGGCGCGCAGGCGGGTATCATGCCGATGACTGCGCCGTCCGGCTGGCACATCATCGGCCATACCGACGTGAAGCTGTTCAAGGCCGAAGCGGAATTGCCCGTGCTGCTCAGGCCCGGAGACAAAATCCGATTCGCAATCGCAGGGATCGAGGCATGATCGAGATCCTCACCACCGGTCTGCCGAACACGATCCAGGATCTCGGCCGGCCCGGTCATCTGGCGCTGGGGGTCAGCCATGGCGGCGCCATGGACAGGCAGGCGCTGGCGATCGCCAATCTCATGCTGGGCAATGACCCCTCGGCTGCCGGGATCGAGGTCGCGCTTCATCCGTTCCGGCTGCGCGCGCACATCGACACCGCCGTCGCCATCACCGGTGCGGATTGCACCGTCAATGTCGGCGATCGGCCCTGCCCGCCCTGGTGGGCCATGACGATCCGCGCCGGCGAGACCCTTGTCCTCGAAGCCCCGCGCATCGGTGCGCGTTCCTATATCGCCTTCGCCGGTGGGCTCGATCTGCCGCCCGTCATGGGCTCGCGCGCCACAGATGTGAAAGGCGGTTTCGGCGGCCTCGCCGGACGCGGCCTGTCGCGCGGCGACCGGCTTGCGCTCAACCCTGCGCAATGCCGGCTTCCCGCGGGCGGCATCGGCGCAGCGCTGGAGGAGCGACGGGGCGCGGCGGACGGCGCGGCCTCGGCAATCGAATTGCGGGTTCTGCCGGCCGCCGAGTTCGACGCCTTCACGCCGGAGGCCCAGGCGGCCTTCGCCGGCAGCGAATGGCGCATCACCAACGACGCCAACCGCATGGGATATCGCCTTGCTGGAGAGACGCTTTCGCTCCTCTCACCGCTCGAATTGCTCTCGCACGGCATCGTACCAGGCACAGTCCAGGTGCCGCCGTCCGGCCAACCGATCATCCAACTGGCCGATGCCAACACGTGCGGCGGCTATCCGAAGATCGCTACGGTGATCGAAGCCGACCTCTGGCGGCTGGCGCAAGCGCCGGTCGGCACGCACCTGCGATTCTCGCCGGTCTCGATAGAAGCGTCGACGGAAGCGCTTCGCGCGAACCGGCAGCAACGTCGCGACTTTATCGCCGCCCGTAACCTCATGGCCGGCGAGCAGAGGGCTCCATGAAAATTCGCCCCTTCACCATCGAGATTGCCCAGTCTGAAATCGACGATTTGAAAAAGCGCATCTCGAACTGGCGCGAGCCGGACCAGCTGCAGGCAATAGGCTGGGCGCAGGGAACGCAATACGAAGAACTGAGCCGGCTTATGCAGCACTGGCGCACCGGCTTCGACTGGCGCAAGCAAGAAGCCGCCTGGAACATCCATCCGCACTACCAGGTGGATATCGGCGGCCAAACCATCCATTTCATCCATGCGCGCGCCGCTGTGGCGACCAACAGAACGGTCATACTCACCCATGGCTGGCCAGGCAGCGTCTTCGAATTTCATGAACTGATCCCGCTTCTGACAGACCCGCTTTCGCATGGCGGAAGGCAGGAAGATGCCTTCAACGTCGTGGCCCCGTCGATTCCCGGCTATGGCTTTTCAAGCCGGCCGACCAGGCCTGGCCTCAACCTGTTCACCGTCGCCGATCTTTGGGCCGAGTTGATGAGCCGTCTAGGCTATGAGCGATATCTCGCCCAGGGCGGGGATCTGGGCGCCAGCGTGTCGACCTGTCTGGCGCACGCGCATCCAGGCAGTCTCGCTGGCGTGCATCTGAATTTCATCCCCGGCTCATTCTCACCGCCTCACGATGCAAGCCCGGACGGCGACTTGACGCCGGAAGAACGCACCTTCCTGAAACGGAAGGCCGGATGGGCGGATCTTGACGGCGCCTATGCCCATATTCAAGCGACGCGCCCCCAAACGCTTGCCTATGGACTGACGGATTCGCCGGTCGGGCTGGCAGCCTGGATGATCGAAAAATTCCGCGACTGGAGCGATTGCGATGGCGAACTGGCCAACGCCGCTTTTTCGCGCGACGACATGCTCGCCAACATCTCGCTTTACTGGTTCACCCGGACCGTCGCTTCGTCGATGCGGCTCTATTGGGAAACGCGCGCCCGTCCGCTTGCATTCGCGTCCGGCACGTCGATCAACGTCCCGCTTGCAGTGGCTTTGTTTCCCAAAGAGCTGCCGATGCCCCCAAGGAGTTGGGTCGAGCGCGTCTTCAAGGACATCCGCCAGTGGACAGCGATGCCGCGCGGTGGTCATTTCGCAGCCCTCGAGCAGCCCGCTTTGCTTGCACAGGATCTAAGAGCCTTTGCCGGTGGTCTGGATTTTTAAAGGCAGCGTTGGCGCGCAGCCAAACCCGAAGGCCAGAAATGAACAAAACCACGATCACCATCGATGCCCTGCATGAGCGCGTCGATGCAATTTTCCGCAAGGCCGGACTGAACCCCATTCAGGCCAGCGCCATCACAAGGGTCATCGTCGCGGCGGAAGGCGATGCCTGCAAGTCACATGGCATCTACCGGATCGAAGGCGCCCTGCGGACGATCAAGGCGGGAAAGGTGAGCCCACACGCGGTGCCCGAGTTATTGCCGCAAGACGCACCGGCCATCGTCAAAGTGGATGCGAAGCACGGCTTCGCCAACCCGGCCTTCGAACTTGGTCTGCCTGTCCTGGTCGAGCGGGCACGCTCGTGCGGCATCGCCGCGCTCGCGATCAACGATGCGGTGCATTTTTCCGCCCTTTGGGTGGAGGTCGAAGCTTTGACGCAGGCAGGCCTTGCCGGCCTGGCCATGTGCCCGAGCTATGCCACCGTCGCTCCGACCGGTGGCAACGGACCGTTGCTGGGCACCAATCCTTTTGCCTTTGGCTGGCCGCGTGAAGCGCAGCCTCCCTACGTTTTCGACTTCGCGACCTCGGTTGCCGCGCGCGGCGAGATCGAGCTCCACCGCCGGGCAGGCAAGAAGCTGCCGGAAGGCTGGGCCATGGATTCGGACGGCAGGCCAACGACCGATCCCGAAGCCGCCCTGGCGGGCGCCATGCTTCCGTTCGGCGGGCACAAGGGCTCCGCCATCGCGACGATGATCGAGCTGCTCGCCGGGATCATGATCGGTGATCTGACCAGCCCCGAGGCGCTCAATGTGCTCGGCACCACGACGCTCTATCCATCGCATGGAGAGTTGGTCATCGCTTTCTCGCCGAACGCCTTCGCCGCCGGCCGGCCCGGCAATCCGCTGGGCCGTGCTGAAGCGCTGTTCGAGGCGATCCTTGACCAGGGCGCGCGCCTGCCCTCTCAGCGGCGGTTCCTTGCTCGTGCGACATCGGAGAGAGACGGCATCAGCCTCTCAGCCCAGGAGATCGAACAGCTCGATCGATTTCTTGAAGAAGGACTCGGCGGCGTTTGAGGTGATCTGTCCGCCTCACTCAGGTTTATGCATCAAGGGGAAAGGGAGAAAAATGCGCTGGACGAAAACATTCACGGTCGTCGGCTGCCATGCCGAGGGCGAAGTCGGAAATGTGATCACCGGAGGCGTCAAGGACGTTCCGGGCAAGACCATGTTCGAAAAGAAAGAGTATCTCGAAGAGCATATGGACGACATTCGTGGGCTGCTCTTGTTCGAGCCGCGCGGTGCGCCCTACGTCAACGGCAACATCATCCTGCCGCCTTGCGATCCCTCGGCGGATCTCGGCTACGTCATAATTGAAAGCACGGAATACCCGCCCATGTCGGGCTCCAACACCATCTGCGTCGCCACCGTGGCGCTGGAAACGGGCATGGTGCCGATGAAGGAGCCTGAGACATTGCTGCGCATGGAAGCGCCGGCCGGCATGATCGAGGTGCGCTGCCTCTGCGAGAACGGCAAGGTGAAGCAGGTGGAGTTCACCAATGTGCCGGCTTTCGCGTTCCACCTCGACATACCTGTCGAAGTCGAGGGGCTCGGCACGATCACCGTCGACACCTCCTATGGCGGCATGACTTTCGCCCATGTGAACGCGCGTGCACTGGGCTTTTCCATAACACCCGACGAGGCCCACCAGATGTCGCTGATGGGCCAACGCATCAAGAAGGCGGTCAACGAACAGCTCAAGGTCGTGCACCCGGAGAACCCGAAGATCCGCGACGTTTCCAACGTGATTTTCGAAGGCCCTATCGAGCGCATCGACGGCCGCGTGGATAGCATCAACGGTACGGTGTGCCTGCATGGCAGGCTAGACCGCTCGCCGACCGGCACCGGCACCACCGGGCGGCTTGCGGTGATGTCGGCAAAGGGGCAGATCGCCAAGGGCGAGCTGTTCCGCAACAGGTCGATCATCGGGACCCATTTCGATTCCCGCGTGATCGCCAATGCGCGTGTTGGCGATCGCGACGCTGTCGTGGTCACCATCGCCGGACAGGCCTGGATTACCAGCATCGGCCAATATGGTCTCGACCCGACAGATCCCTATCCGCGCGGACATCGCCTCAGCGATGTCTGGTTCTGAAACGGACCCGACCGTGCTCAGGCCGCGAACGCTCTGACCCTGACGCCGCTCGCCTCCAGCCGTCGCCGGACGCGCGCGGCGATGGCGACGGCTGCCGGCGTGTCGCTGTGGACGCAGATCGAATCGATCGGCGTCTGCAGCATCTGTCCGGAAAGCGTCTCGATGGCACCTTGCTTGACCATCCGCACGACCCGTTTGGCCGCCTTCTCGGCGTCGTGGATAACAGCGCCTTCCAGCTTGCGCGAGACAAGAAAGCCTTCCTCCGTATAGGCGCGGTCGGCAAAGATTTCGGATCTGACCGTCAGGCCCGCGTCGCGCGCGATCCTGTCCTGGAAGCCAAGCGCAATGGCCAGGCAGATCAGGGCGGGATCGACGGCCTTGATCGCGCGCGTCACCGCTTCGGCGACGCCACGGTCGGTCTGGGTAAGATTGCCTAGCGCGCCATGCGCCTTCACATAGCGGATCGGGTGGCCGGCATAGGCGGAAAGCGCCTGCGCCGCGCCGATCTGGTAGGCGACCAGCCTTTCGATCTCATCCATGGAATGCGGAATGATGCGGCGTCCGAATCCCCACAGATCGGCGAAGCTCGGATGCGCGCCAACGGCAACGCCCTTGTCGCGCGCCATCGAGAACGTGGCCGCCATGATCTCCGGGTCGCCGGCGTGAAAGCCGCAGGCCACATTGGCGGAACTGACGATGTCGAGGATCGCCGCATCGTCGCCGAGCCTGTAGGCTCCAAAACCCTCGCCCATGTCGGAATTGATATCGACCTGCAATCCTTGGGCCGCCATGGCGCTTTCCTCAGTGGTTCGAACCATCGCCTTTGCCTTCACGCCAGCTCGTAGAGCGGCGTGCCGTAGCCGACGACCGCTCCGTCCTCGATCAGCGCGGCACCCAGCACGCCGTCTACCGGCGCGAGTACGGCCCTCAGGCATGGGCCGACCTGCAGGACGCCGACCGTCTCGCCCTTGCGAACCACCTGGCCAGGTCCGGCAATCGGCCGACCGGTCGTTGGATGATCGAGACAGAACACACCGACGCCGGGCGCACGCACGCCCTTGAAGACCGTTTCGGCCTTCGGCGCGACTGCAGCCATGGGTGTTTCGGCAACAACGGCCCGCATATGCAGGCGCAGCGAAAAGCCGGCCTCCGACATTTCGATCTCGCCGATGCCGGCGCTAGCGCACCAGGCGGCCAGCCTTTCGATCTCCTCAATCGTCATCGCCGCCTCGTTCCTCGAGCAGACCACCTTCAATGAGACGTTCAAGATGATGGATATCGAAGCCGCCGACAGCGAAGCCGGGCTCCTCCATCAGGAGGCCATGGAGCGGCGCGTTGGTGGCGATGCCGACAGCCTCCATCTCGCCCAGCGCCCCGCTCATGCGCCGGATCGCCTCGGCCCGCGTCGCGCCATGCGCCAGCAGCTTGGCCACCAGGGAATCGTAGTGCGGCGGCACTGTGTAGCCGGAGTAGAGATGCGATTCGACGCGGATTCCCGGGCCGCCGGGCGGCGTCCAGCGCTCGACCCGGCCCGGATGCGGGCGAAAGCTATATGGATCTTCAGCGTTGATGCGGCATTCGACGGCGTGGCCCTGGATGCGGATGTCTTCCTGGCTGAATGACAGGGCTTCGCCCCGGGCGATGCGGATCTGCTCGCGCACGATATCGATGCCGGTGACGAGTTCGGTGACGGGATGCTCCACCTGCACGCGGGTGTTCATCTCGATGAAAGAGAAGCGCCCATCCTCGTAGAGGAATTCGAATGTGCCGGCGCCGGTATAGCCGATGGTCAGGCATGCGCGGGCACACAGCTCGCCGATTTCGGCAATCGCCTCGCGGGCGATTCCGGGCGCCGGCGCCTCCTCGATGATCTTCTGGTGGCGGCGCTGCATGGAGCAATCCCGCTCGCCCAACCACACCGCCTTGCCATGCTTGTCCGCCAGAATCTGGATCTCGATGTGGCGCGGGTGCTCGAGGAATTTCTCCAGATAGACATGCGGGTTGCCGAAGGCCCGGTCCGCCTCTTTCACCGCCATCGAAACGGCTTCCATCAGGGCGTGCTGCTCGCGCACGATGCGCATGCCGCGCCCGCCGCCGCCGCCCGCCGCCTTGACGATGACCGGATAGCCGATGGCCTCGGCAATGGCGCGCACTGCCTGCTCGTCCTGCGGCAGCGCCCCCTCCGACCCCGCAACGCAGGGAACGCCGGCGGCGATCATCGTGCGCTTGGCGGAGACCTTGTCGCCCATGGTGCGGATCGCCGCCGCGGACGGCCCGATGAAGGCAAGGCCGGCGTTTTCGACGGCCTCGGCGAAGGCCGCATTTTCCGAGAGGAACCCATAGCCCGGATGGATCGCGCCCGCGCCGGTAAGTTGCGCGGCGGTGATGATCTCGGCGATGTTGAGATAGCTCTCCGTCGCGGCAGCCGGCCCGATGCAGATCGCCCTGTCCGCCAGCGCGACATGGCGAAGGCTCGCATCAGCATCCGAGTGCGCTGCCACCGTTTTCAATCCGAGATCGCGGCAGGCGCGCAGGATGCGCAGCGCGATTTCACCGCGGTTGGCGATAAGGACGGTATCGAACATCGCCCTCAGCCCAAATCTTCGAGAACGAACAGCACGTCGCCGGACTGCACGGCGGCATGGTCGTCGAAAGCGATCTGGACGATCCGCCCGGGGCGATCGGATTCGACGGCATTGAACGTCTTCATGGCTTCGAGGACGCCGACCTTCTGCCCTTCCATGACCACATCGCCAACCGAAGCGAGCGGCGGTTCGCCTTCGGTGCCGGAACGGTAGAACACGCCGGTGAGCGGCGCGCGGATCGAATGCCGCGCGATGGGCGGAGCTGTCAAAGCCGGATTTGAGGAGACGGCGATGCCGGCGGCTGGCCCCGGCTGCGGCGAAGGCTGCGTCTGCGACGCGGATTGGGCCGGCGCCGTGTGCCTGGACATGCGGATGCGAACGCCGTCGCGCTCGATCTCCAGTTCGGCAATCGGCGAACGCGAGACAAATTCGATCAGCTTCTGGACGAAGTCGAGATCCATCGTCGGCCCTATCGCAGCGCTTCGACGGCCTCGGCGATGCGCCCGATCGCTTTTTCGATCAGGTCCATCGACGTGGCTATGGAAATGCGGAAATGCGGCGACAGGCCGTAGGCTGAGCCCTGCACCACCGCGACCCGCGCCTGATCGTGCAGGTAAAGCGAGAAGTCGTCGTCGCTGCCGATAGTAGTACCGTCCGGGCGGCGACGGCCGATCAGGGCCGAGCAATTGGGATAGAGATAGAAGGCGGCCTCGGGCGTCTGGCAGGTGAGACCGGGAATGGCGCGCAGCAGCTCCAGCGCGCGGTCGCGCCGGGCCTGGAATTCGAGCGCCCGCGGGCGAAGAAAGTCCTGAGTGCCTTCAAGTGCGGCGATGGTCGCGGCCTGTGAGATGGATGACGGGTTCGACGTGCTTTGGCTCTGCACGGTCGCCATGGCGCGGATCAGCTCTTCCGGCCCGCCGGCATAGCCGATCCGCCAGCCGGTCATGGCATAAGCCTTCGACACCCCGTTCACTGTCAGCGTACGGTCCTTCAGCCTCGGCTCGACGCCGGCGATGGTGTGGAAGGTACGTCCATCGAACAGGATATGCTCGTAGATGTCGTCGGTCAGAACGTGCACATGCGGGTGATCGAGCAACACCCCGGCCAGGCCGGCAAGTTCGTCGGGGCTGTAGACGGCGCCAGTCGGATTGGAAGGCGTGTTGAGCAGCAGCCATTTGGTGCGCCCAGTGATCGCGGCTCGCAGGGCTTGCGGTGTCAGTTTGAAGCCCTGCGCCTCCGTGCAGGGAACGACCACGGGCTTGCCTTCGCCGAGCAGGACGATGTCGGTGTAGGAAACCCAATAGGGCGCGGGGACGACCACCTCGTCGCCGGGGGCCAGCGTTGCCAGCAGGGCGTTGTAGATGATCTGCTTTGCGCCACCCGCGACGCTGATTTGCGAAGGCTTGTAGTCGAGGCCGTTCTCGCGCCGGAATTTCCCGGCCACCGCCTTCTTCAGCGCGGCGGTGCCGTCGACCGCCGTATAGCGCGTTTCACCCCTGCGCATCGCCTCGTAGGCCGCCTCGACGATGTGCGGAGGCGTTGGAAAATCCGGCTCGCCGGCGCTCAGGCTGATGACGTCGATGCCGGCCGAGCGCATTTCGATTGCCCGCGCGGTGACCGCCATGCTGGGGCTTGGCTTGATGACGTCGAGACGGGGAGCGATGAGGCCCACGGGAAATCCTCGTCATGGCTGCCGCGACGTTGCCGGGCAGGTGATATCTGGTGGAAATTGGATAATGTATTCTGATTTTCGCGTCAAACCCCTTTTTCTGCATCGAAGACCGGGTTATGTCTTGTTTTAGTGGTGGGCCGATAGAGGAAAGTATCCAATCCTTCGTCGCCACGGATGATATTCGAGATAGGGAACACGATCGGAATGGGCACAAACTATGATGTGGTGATCGTCGGCGGCGGCGTTGTCGGCAGCTCGGTCGCCTATTTCCTGTCAGCCAATCCGGATTTCGATGGCAGTATTGCGGTCATCGAGCGGGACCCCTACTACACGGCCTCCTCGTCTTCCTTGTCGACCAGCGCCATCCGCCAGCAGTTCGGCACGGCGCCGAACATCGCCATGTCGAAGTTCAGCATCGACTTCCTGCGCCAGGTAAAGACGCGGCTTGCCATCGGCGACGAGTTGGCCGACATCGGCCTGCATGAGCCCGGTTACCTCGTGCTGGCGACGCCCGAGCGGGCAGACGCGCAACGTGCCAAGAACCGCGTTCAGCGCGGCATGGGCGTCGACGCCGAACTGATCGAGCAGGTTGATCTGGCACGACGCTTCCCGTGGCTCAACACGGACGATCTCGCCCTTGGCTCGCTCGGCCTTGGCAGCGAAGGCTGGTTCGACGGCCCCGGCCTGATGCAGGCCTTCCGCCGAAAGGCGCGCACGCAGGGCGTGGATTATCTTGCCGCGACGGTGACCGGACTGACCATGGCGTCTCCCCAAAAAGTCGGCGAAGTGGTGCTCGACAATGGCGACCGGCTTGCCGCCGGCACGGTGATCAACGCGGCCGGACCATGGAGCGCGGGCATTGCCAGGATGGCTGGCGCCGAACTGCCGGTTGTCCCAAGCAAGCGCTGCGTCTTCGTCTTCGAAACGCCGGCAAGGATCGAAAACTGCCCCTTCGTCTTCGACACGAGCGGCTTCTGGCTGCGGCCGGAAGGCCAGCTCTTCCTGTGCGGTATTCCGCCGGTGCGCGAGAACGAGCCGGACGATTTTGGCCTGGATGTGGATTACGACCTGTTCGACGAGTTGATCTGGCCGGCGCTCGCCCATCGTGTGCCCGGGTTTGAGCAATTGCGGATGCTGCGCGCCTGGGCGGGGCTCTACGAATACAACACCTTCGACCACAGCGGCATCATCGGCCGGCATCCCGAGGTTTCGAACTTTGTCCTGGCCACCGGCTTCAGCGGCCACGGCATGATGCATGCAGCGGCGACCGGGTCGGGGGTCAGTGATCTCATTGCCTATGGCGAGTACCGATCTGTCGACCTGTCGGCCTTCAGCTACGAACGGATCGCCGGCAATCAACCCATCGAGGAACATGTCTACTGAAGCGAAACGGGCGACATGGCATCGCAGTGACAACGGTGCTATGCGTCCACTTCTTCAATCAAAACGGCGCCAGTCGACAAACACGGCGGCCGCCTCAGGCTGATTCATGCTCGTACAGAAGAAAACCATCTCGACCCAGGTCGCCGATGCCATCAGGCAGAAGATCCTGATCGGCGAATACGAGGCCAACTTTCAGCTGCGGCAGGAGCATCTGGCCACCGAGTTCGGCGTCAGCCGAATTCCGGTGCGAGAGGCGCTGCATCAGCTTCATTCGGAAGGCTTCGTCACGCTGGTTTCCCACAAGGGCGCCGTCGTCACCTCCATTTCCCTGGACGAGATCCTCGAGCTCTACGAATTGCGGGCCCGAATCGAAACATGGCTACTGGCCCTAGCCATTCCAAGGATGACGGAGGCCGACCTCGCTCTGGCCCGGGAGCGTGCAAAGCAGCACCAGGAGCAGGGCAAGACCGGCGAGTATTCGAACCAGCTCAACTGGAACTTCCACGCCGCGCTCTACGCACCGTCCGGCCGCAAGGCGACGATCGAACTGGTCGGGCGCATCTACCAGCAGCTGGAACGCTACACGCGCATGATGGTGACGCTCACCGAGATCCAGGCACAGTCCGACCGCGACCACTGGCAGCTCATCGACCTGTGCGAAGCCAAGGATACGCTGCGCGCCGTCGGCCTTTTGGAAATGCATATCATCACCAGCGGCAAATTCCTGGTCGACCGGCTTGAGGAATTGCGGGGCAGCTGATCAGTCGCCCCGTCTCCTTGCCCAGCCCCAATCCTTCGCGCGAAGATCATTTGCCGGGCAGATTGGTTGCCCGGGTCAGCAGGATCACGCCTGCCTTGTCGGCTGTGTCGTAATAAGTGAAGCCGGTGCGGTTTTCCCGGCGCCCGCGCATCAGCACGGCAAGTCCGTCGGTTTTCGCCTTGGTTTCGGCTGCGTCCGCATCACGAACCTCGAAGCCGATATGGAAGACGCCCTCACCCTTGCTGTCGAGATGAATTCGCTGCGGTGAAGGATCGCCGTTCGGCTGGCACAGCTGCAGCTGAACGTTCGGCAAGTTGCAAATCCGGTATTGCATCGCCTTGAAACCCTCGGGGCTTGGGACCTGCAATTCTTCGTATTCGGTCAGCGGCGGATAGGACTCCCATGGCCCGATGCGTATGGAGTCATAGTAGGCCTGCGCCTTGTCGATATCGTGCACGACGATGCAGATGTGATGCAGCTTGTCGAAATTACCCATTTTCCTACTCCTTGATCGGAACCGTATAGTTCAGCACCCGGCGCCCTCCGTCGGGGTAGATCGTCTCGCCGGTGATGTAGGAAGCGTCGTCGCTGGCCAGGAACGCCACGACCGAAGCGATCTCGGCTGCCGTGCCGAGGCGCCCGAGCGGTGTGCGCGAAAGGACCGCCCGCCGCATTTCTTCCGAGTCGATGAATGTCCCGTCCATGACCATGTCCGTGGCGATGGTGCCCGGCCCGACACCGACCACGCGGATGCCGTGGGGGGCGAAGGCGACGGCCGCGGTGCTGGTGACCTGGTTCATGCCGCCCTTGGAGATCGCGTAGGTGGCGACACGTGGGTTGGCGAGGCCCGAATTGATCGACGACATGTTGATGATGACGCCACCTCCACCTTGCGCGATCATCTGGCGGGCTGCGGCCTGGGTGCCCATGAACGCACCTTTGAGATTGACGGCGAGAACCCTGTCGTAGTCCGCCTCGCTGATGTCGAGAAAGTCCTGGACCGGAGCGATGCCGGCATTGTTGACCATGATGTCGACACGGCCGAACTTCGCCACCGCCGCTGCAATCAGCCCATCGACCTGGTCCTTCTTGCTGACATCCGTGACGACCGCCAGGACGCTGTCGGTGGTACCGATTTCAGCGGCACATTTTTTTAACTCCACGGCATCGATGTCGCCGAGCACGAGCTTCGCGCCTTCGGCCAAAAAGCGTTCCGCGCAAGCGCGTCCGATGCCGCGCGCCGCGCCTGTGACAACCGCCACCTTGCCTGCCTGTCTCATGTCCAATCCTTCGATCATTTGTAAGTCGGCCACCGTCTCAGGGAGCATGGGCCGAGCTTGGCTAGGAATGGGGTTTCTCCCACCGAAGCCTAGCCTAGCGGATAACGAAGGGATTGGCGGTCTTGCCGGCGGTGTCTATCCACACCGTCTTGGTCTGCAGATAGGTATTGATGGCATCCTGCCCGCTTTCGCGCCCGATACCGCTCCTCTTGTAGCCGCCGAAGGGCGCCATGTAGGAGACGGCACGGTATGAGTTGATCCAGACCATCCCCGCTTCCATCGCGGCCGCGCCGCGCAGCGCCCTGCCCATGTCGCTGGTCCATATTCCCGCCGCCAGCCCATAGGGGCTGTCATTGGCAATGGCGAAGGCCTCGTCCTCGTCGTCAAAGGGGATGACGGACAGGATCGGCCCGAACACCTCCTCACGCGCGATCCGCATGGTGTTGTTCACGCCGGTGAAGATGGTGGGCTCGACGAACCAGCCCTCGGCCAATTCACCCGAGGCCGGCTTGCCGCCGCCCAGCACGCAAAGCGCACCCTCGCGGCGCGCGATGCCGAGATAGGACAGCACCTTCTCGCGCTGGGCTTGCGTGGTGATCGGCCCGACCTGCGTCTCTTGCAGCGCCGGATTGCCCAATCGAGCGCTGGACGCCAGCGTTATGACGCCTTCCACGAACCGGTCGTGGATTTTGCGATGCACCAGCAGCCGCGAACCCGCGATGCAGGTCTGGCCGCTGGCCGCGAAGATGCCTGAGATCGCGCCGTTGACCGCGCTCTCGATATCGGCGTCGTCGAAGACGATGTTGGCCGATTTGCCGCCGAGCTCCAGCGTGACGGTCTTTAGCTGTTCGGCAGCCGCCCGATAGACCGCGATCCCGCCAGGCTCACCACCGGTGAAGGCGATCTTGGCGACGTCGGGATGAGAGACGAGTGGCGCGCCGACATCAAGCGGCATGCCGGTAACGGTGTTGACCACGCCGGGCGGGAAGCCTGCCCGCGCAAACAGTTTCACGAACTCCAACGTCGAGGCCGAGGCGTGTTCCGACGGTTTGATGACGACAGTGTTGCCTGCCGCCAGCAGCGGCGCGAGCTTCCATGTCAGAAGTAAAAGCGGCGAATTCCAGGGCACGATCGCTGCAATGACACCCAGCGGCTCGTGGCGGGTGAAAGCGAACATGCCAGCCTTGTCGATCGGCAGCACCGACCCTTCGATCTTGTCGGCAAGACCGCCGAAATAGCGGAACCATTCCGGGATATAGCGCAGCTGTGCCGTCATTTCGGTGAGCAGCTTACCATTGTCGCGCGTCTCGATGGCGGCAATACGATCTGCGTTCTCGTCGATCAGATCGGCCAGCCGCACGAGCAGCTTGCCCCGCGCGGTCGGCGTGATGCCGGCCCATTCCTTCGACCGGAATGCTGCCTTCGCGGACGCCACGGCGGCGTCCACCTGGCTCACTCCTCCACGCGGGATCAGCGCCCAGGGCCTGCCGGTGAACGGATCATGGCTCTCGAATGTATCGGCTGTCGATTGCAACCGACCGCCGACCGTGTTCTGGAAACTAACCAGCGCCATATCGGTCCTCAACAGGTGGCAAAGCCCAGATGGGCGCGAAAGCGGTTCTTGACCTCGACCGCGTCGCGCGGCGGCAGCGAGCGCGGCAGGTTCTCGGCGGCGATTTTCAGCACGAAAAGGCGCGGACCGTCGGCCGGGCGCCGAAGTTCTCCACAGAGCATGTCGACCTCCTCCAGCGTACGCAGCTCGGCGGTCTTCGAAAAACCGCAAGCGGCCGCGACCTTGTCGAAACCAATGCCCTTGCCGGTATGGCTGGACTGCATGCCGGTCTCGCCGAAATGCTGATTGTCGAGCACGATCAGGTCGAGATTTTTCGGCCGCGCCACCGAGATCGTCGCCAGCGAACCGAACGCCATCAGCTGTTCGCCATCTCCGGTGATCACCATGACCCGCTTGTCGGGCTGGGCCTGGGCAAGCCCGAGGCCGATCAGCGCAGCACCGCCCATGGCGCCCCAGAGATAGTAGTTGTCGTTGCGGTCGCCGGCGGCATGCACGTCGTAGCTCGGCGAGCCGAGACCGGTCACGACCAGGGCTCCGTCACGGGCGTCAAGCAGCTTCTTCACCGCAACCCGGCGGTCCATCGTCGGCAAATTCATGTCGCTCACCACTTCTTCTTGCCGAGCAGCCGCTGCCCGATCAGCACGGCAATCTGCTGGTCGGCGTCGAAAGCCATCAAGGCTGCCTGCGCCACCGTCTCCACCAGGTCGGGACCGGTTTCGGCGCGCAGCACCCTGAGCCCGATCGCCTTCAGCGACGCCTCCGTCGCCTGCCCCATCGGCACCTGCCACGGGTTGAACTCGGCCCATTCGCCCCGCATCGTCACCAGGACGAGCAAGGGGAAGCGCGCCTGCACGGGAAGCGACAGCATGTTGATGCAATTGCCGACACCGGAGGATTGCATGAGCACGACGCTCCGCTTGCCACCGAGCCAGGAGCCTGCTGCGATGGCGATGCCCTCCTCCTCCGTCGTCAGCACATTGGTGACGACTTCGGGATCCTCACTGAAAAGGCGGATCAATGTGGTATGACCGGCATCCGGCACATAGGACATGTGGCTGATGCCGGCAGCCTTGAGCACCTCATAGACCTGATCCGGCCACTGCCTTTCAGACACGGTCGGAGCGGCGGCAAGCGCTGCTGCTTCCGGAGGTTTTGCTTGTATGCTCGCCGTCACCTTGCATCTCCGAGATATTGGACTGGCATCAGACTAGCGCGCTTGACCGATGCAATCTTCGTCTCTTTCTCGTGATCAGATATAATGGTACTCGATAGCTCATGGAGTTATCGCAGCTACGCACCCTCATCCACGTCGCCGAACTCGGCAGCCTCAGCAAGGCCGCCGACCGGCTGCACATTGCGCAGCCGGCGCTCAGCCGGCAGGTGCGCATGCTGGAGGAGGAATTGGGCTTTGCCCTTTTCCTGCGCCATGGACGCGGCATGGTGCTGTCCGAGCAGGGCAAGGAGGTGCTGGCGCACGCCATGCGCGTGATGGCCGAGATCGACGAGATCCGCGCCACGGCCACGCCCGCCGATGCGCCGCTGACCGGCGAAGTGGCCATCGGCCTGCCGCCCACCGTTGCCGACATTATTTCGCTGCCGCTGGCGGCCGCCTTCGGCAAGGCCCATCCCAAGGCGAAGCTCAGACTTGTCAGCGCCTACACCGGCTATCTGCTGGACTGGATGCACCGCGGCGAGGTGGACGTTGCGGTACTCTACGACCCGCGCATGGCGCGTTCGCTGCGCTCGCGCCCGCTGCTCCTGGAAAACCTGTTCCTGATCGGACCGCCGGATGCGGGATTTTCAACCGTGCGCGCCGTATCGTTCGCCTCGCTCGCGGGCAAGCGCCTGCTACTGCCCAGCATCAAGCACGGGCTGCGCATCATCGTCGAACGCTGCGCCACGGATGCCGGCATCACGCTCGATGTCGGCATCGAAGCGGACTCCTATTCGGCGCTGAAGGACCTGGTGCGCAACGGCCATGGCTGGACGATCCTGCCGCTCGCTCCCATCCATGCCGACGTGACTGCCGGGCTGCTCACCGCCGCGCCATTGATCGATCCGGTGCCCGTGCGCCGCCTGATCCTTGCCTACCCGGCGGACCGGCCTGCCTCGCGGCTCGCGCGGTTTGCCGGACAAGCGATAGAGGACATCGCCAAGGATCTTGTCGGGCGGGCCGTCTGGGTCGGCCAACTTCTCGGCCCTCCACCATAAGCATTCGAATTCCGTTATATCTGCTCACGTCCGCTCTGCATTGCTGACAGGGCACGGAGGCGCGATAGTGAGGCCCGCAGCAAGACGAAAACCCGGACAAACCTCATGGAAGCCTATCAGGACATTCGCGATGCCGTCGCCAGGCTGTGCACGCGCTTTCCCGGAGAATACTGGCGCGCACTCGACAGGGACATGGCCTATCCCGGCGACTTCGTCGCAGCGTTGACGCAGGCCGGTTGGCTCTCGATCCTGATCCCGGAGGCATATGGTGGCTCGGGCCTGCCGCTTTCGGCCGCCGCTGCCGTGCTGGAGGAAATCCAGCGCGCCGGCTGCAATGGTGGCGCCTGCCATGCCCAGATGTACACGATGGGCACGCTTCTTCGCCACGGCTCGGAAGCCCAGAAGCAGCGATACCTGCCGAAGATCGCCGCGGGAGAATTGCGCCTGCAGGCATTCGGCGTCACCGAACCGAGCAGCGGGACCGACACGGGGGCGCTCAAGACCACTGCTCGCCTCGATGGCGATCATTTCGTGGTCAAGGGCCAGAAGATCTGGACCAGCCGCGCCGAGCATTCGGATCTGATGCTGCTGCTGGCGCGGACCACACCGCTGAAGGACGGCATGAAAAAGACCGACGGCCTCTCCGTCCTCATCGTCGACATGCGCGAAGCCGTCGGCAACGGCCTCACAATCCGGCCGATCCGCACCATGATGAACCATGCCACCACCGAGGTCTTCTTCGACGATCTGCGCGTACCCGCCGAAAACCTGATCGGCGAAGAGGGGAAGGGATTCCGCTACATCCTCTCGGGCATGAACGCCGAGCGCATCCTGATATCAGCCGAATGCATCGGCGATGCGAAATGGTTCATCGAAAAGGCCAGCACCTACGCAAAGGAGCGGCATGTGTTTGGCCGGGCGATCGGCCAGAACCAGGGCATCCAGTTTCCGATCGCAAGGGCCTACGCCAACATGCGCGCGGCCGAACTGATGGTGCGCGAGGCGCTGAGCCTCTACGAGGCCGGCAAGAACCCCGGATCCGAAGCGAACATGGCCAAGATGCTGGCGGCCGACGCTTCGAACGAAGCAGCCAATGTCTGCATCCAGACTTATGGCGGGTTCGGTTTCGCGGAAGAGTACGATGTCGAGCGCAAGTTCCGCGAGACGCGTCTTTATCAAGTCGCGCCGATCTCGACCAACCTCATCCTGTCATACCTTTCCGAGCACGTGCTTGGACTGCCGCGTTCCTACTAGGAGTCGTCCGTGAACGTCCTCATCGTCTATGCACACCCGGAAGCAAAATCCTTCAACGGCGCCATGAAGGATCTGGCCGTGGAAACCTTGACCCGCGCAGGCCACGATGTGGTCGTCAGCGACCTCTATGCGATGGGCTTCAATCCTGTCGCAGGGCCGGGCGACGTATCGGGCGAGCGTAACGATCCGGACTTCTTCAGCCTGCCGCGCGAACAGACCGCCGCCTACGAGGCCGGCGCACTGTCGGCCGATATCAGTGCAGAGATCGAAAAGGTGAAGCGGGCGGACTTCGTGCTGTTCCAGTTCCCGGTCTGGTGGTTCGGAATGCCAGCAATGCTCAAGGGCTGGGCCGATCGCGTCTTCGCGCGCGGTTTCGCCTATCTGCCGGGCCGCAAATACGACACCGGCATGTTCAGGGGAAAGCTCGCCATGGTGGCCGCCACCACGGGCACGTCGGCCGACACCTACGCGCCCGACGGCATCGATGGCGACATCCTCACCGTGCTGTGGCCGATCCACAATGGTCTGCTGCGCTATTCCGGCTTCGACGTGCTGCCGCCCTTCGTCGCCTACATGCCGGGCCGCGTCGGCGACGATGGCCGCAAGGCCTATCTGGACGCCTACCGCAAGAGGCTCGAGGACATTGATGGCACGCCGCATCTGTTCTTCCACGCCGCCGAGGACTACGGCAAGAACGAGCGGCTGAAGCCTGGTGTGCTGGCGCGCTCGGGAGTGCAGCGCAATGTCTGACGGCGCCCGCCCACTGGAGGGCCTGTTTGTCGTTTCGATCGAGCAGGCCGTCGCCGCTCCGCTCTGCACGGTCCGCCTTGCCGATGCCGGCGCACGCGTCGTGAAGATCGAGCGTCCGGAAGGCGAAACCGCGCGTCATTACGATTCCGCAGTGGAAGGCATGTCGGCTTACTTCGTCTGGCTCAACCGCGGCAAGGAGAGCGCGGTGCTCGACCTGAAGAGTGAGCACGACCTGGCTCTCCTGCACCGGATGGTCGCGCGCGCCGACGTCCTCGTGCAGAATCTCGTGCCGGGCGCCATCGACAGGCTCGGCCTCTCGGCCGATACAATTGCGAAAGAGTTTCCTCGGCTGATAGCCATCAACATCGTCGGCTACGGGCAGGACACGCCCTACGCGGCCATGCGCGCCTACGACATGCTGGTGCAGGCCGAAAGCGGCATCTGCGCCGTTACCGGCACGCCGGACACGCCAAGCAAAATCGGGGTTTCCGCCGCCGACATCGCCACCGGCATGAATGCCCATGCGGCGATCCTCGAAGCCCTGTTGGCGCGCCAGAAAACCGGGCGCGGCCGCATTGTCGAGATTGCCATGTTCGACGCCATGGCCGATTGGATGACCGTGCCGCTGCTGCACTACGAATATGCGGGCCGCGAGACGCAGAGATATGGCCTGGCGCATGCTTCGATCTACCCCTATCGACCTTATGCCTGTCGGGATGGCAGCGTGGTCGTGTCCATCCAGCAGAACAATGAATGGAAGCGCTTCTGCACGCTCGTGCTGCAAAGGCAGGATCTGTTCGCCGACGAACGCTTCGCCACCAATACCTGGCGGGTTGCCAACCGCACGGCGCTCGACGCCGAGATCGAACCGATCTTCGCGGCAATCGACTGCGACGAGGCCATAGACCGTCTCGACGAGGCGCAGATCGCCTGGGGCCGGGTGAGTGCAATGCGCGACCTGCCGCACCACAAGGCGCTCCGCCGGACGGAGGTGGCACTGCCGGACGGCAAGCGCATCGCAGTACCCAAGCCGGCAGGGCGGCCGGAGGGATTTGCAACGGTTCCAAGCGTCCCCGCGCTTGGCGCCGATACGGACCGGATCCGGTCCGAATTCGCCGCCTGACGAGGACCTCATGAGCCTGGACACAAGCACACTGCAGGAATGGGTTGGACGCACGCACGAGGTCGAGGATGTTGTGACCCCGCGCCTGCTGGCCAGCTTTGGCGCCACGCTTGGGGACCACGCGGCGCAGACTGCCGAGGGCGCGGCCGCGCCCGGACTGCATTGGTGCCTGGCGCCCGATATTGCCGAAATGCGAGAACTCGGACCTGACGGGCACCCGGCCAAAGGCGGCTTCCTGCCGCCGGTGCCGCTTCCGCGTCGCATGTGGGCTGCCAGCGACGTGCGTTTCATGGCGGCGATCCGGTCTGGCGACCGCATCCGCCGCAGTTCGACATTGACCGCCATAGAGGAGAAACAGGGCCGCACCGGGCCGCTCGCCTTCGTCACGGTCCGGCACGACATCGCCAACGATTCCGGTCCGGTCATCGAGGAGGACCAGATCATCGTCTATCGCGGCGCCGAAGCCGCTGCTGCGTCCCCTGCCCCGCCGGCCAATTCGCCCCTGGCCGCATTGCACGAGCGCACGATCGACATCGATCCCGTGCTGCTCTTTCGATATTCCGCGCTGACGTTCAACGGGCATCGCATCCACTACGACACGCCCTATGCCACGGGGGTCGAGCACTATCCCGGGCTCGTCATCCATGGCCCGCTGCAGGCGACGCTGCTGATGAACTTCGCCGCCGCCATTGTCGGTCAGTCGCCGCGCCGTTTCTCATTCCGCGGCGTCCATCCGGCGAGCGGCCCACAGCGCCTGCTTCTGAGCGCAACATCCCCAGGCCAGGACGGCATGGCTCTCGAGGCACGGTCGTCCGACGGCCATGTGACGGTGAAAGCCACGGCGCAATGGTGAGCTTCGTCACGCCTGTCGTGCCGCTATTCGTGCCGGGCTCACGTCCTGAGCGGTTTGCCAAAGCCGACAGCAGCGGCGCGGACGCAGTCGTTCTAGACCTCGAGGATGCTGTCGCCCCTGGCGACAAGGACCGCGCTCGGGAAGCGGTCGTTGCTCATGCAGCCGCGCTGAAATCCGCGGTCGTGGTCCGCATCAATGCCGCCGGCACATTTTGGCACCAGGCGGACATCGCTGCCGTGCGGCGCCTTGACGGCGTCTCCGTCATGCTGCCCAAGGCCGAACGTCCGGAAGACATTGCCGATATGGCCAGGCACATGGCACGCAGCGTTTCCGTCATCGCGCTGGTCGAGAGCGCCGTCGGTCTCGCCAACTTGCCGGACATATTGGCCATGCCCAACGTCGTTGCCGTCGCCTTCGGCTCGGTCGACTTCTCGCTCGATCTCGGTTGCGCGCATGATCGGCTGATCCTGCTTGCGGCTCGTAACGAAATCGTCTGGCGTTCGCGCGCCGCTGGCCGGGCCGCGCCGATTGACGGCGTAACGACCGACCTGAACAGTCCCGAAATCACCGAGGATGAGGCCCGCCACGCCATGAAGATGGGTTTTGGCGGCAAGATGGCCATCCACCCGAGGCAGATCGAGCCGATTCGCAGTGGCTTTCGCCCGAGCGATAATGACATCACATGGGCACGAGACATCGTCGGCGCAGCCTCGTCCGGCGAAGCTAGCCAGGTGAACGGCGAAATGGTGGATCGGCCGGTCATCGAGCGCGCAAGGCAGGTCCTGCGCCGGGCCGCTTTGGTCTAAAGGGCATGCAGGGGAGGAGCAACGGATGAGCCTGGACACCGCCGATTGGCCAACCGCCAGGCTCTGCGCCTTCATTGCCGAACTCGACTTCGAACAGATCCCGCCGCGCGTCGTTCATTTCGCGCAAGGATTGATGATCGACTGGCTCGGCTCGGCGCTGGCCGGCAAGGGCGCGCACCAGGTCGAGATGATCGACGGCTTTGCGCGTGCCATGGGGCCGGCGGACGGCCCAAGCACCATCATCCCGACGCGGCGGCGCACAAGCCCCTACTTCGCAGCGATGGTCAATGCGGCGGCCTCCCATGTCGTGGAACAGGACGACGTTCACAACGGCTCGGTCTTTCACCCGGCGGCGGTGATCTTTCCGGCCGTTTTGGCGGTTGCGGAGGCTGAGGGGAAGACCGGCCGCGAAGTCCTGACTGCCTGCATCGCCGGCTATGAAGTGGGCATCCGCGTGGGAGAATTCCTCGGACGCTCGCACTACGAGATATTCCACACCACCGGCACGGCTGGCGCAGTGGCAGCAGCCGCGGCGGTCGGCAGATTGATCGGGTTGGACGCAGCCGGGCTCAACCATGCTGTCGGCTCGGCCGGTACGCAGGCGGCAGGTCTCTGGGAATTTCTGCGTGACGCTGCCGATTCCAAGCAACTCCATACCGCGCGAGCGGCCGCCAACGGTCTGTTCGCTGCCTATCTGGCGCGCGATGGCTTCAAGGGCGCCGCGCGGGTCCTCGAAGGCCAGCAAGGAATGGCTGCCGGCATGTCCAGCGACGCCGATCCGGCCCGCCTGACGGACGGGCTCGGCAGCCGTTGGGCAACCGAGGAGACCTCCTTCAAATGGCACGCAGCCTGCCGGCACACTCATCCGGCCGCCGACGCGCTGCAGTCTCTCATGCGCCGCGAAGGGCTCGGTCCGGACGACATCACCGGCGTGGTGACCCATGTCCATCAGGGAGCCATCGATGTCCTGGGCGCAGTGGTCACTCCGCAAACCGTCCACCAGGCGAAGTTCTCCATGGGCACGGTTTTGGGGCTGATCGCTGTTCACGGCGTCGCCGACCTCGACGCGTTCGAACACCACGCGCTTGCCGACGCCCGCGTCGCACGCTTCCGCGCGAAGGTGCGTATGGAACTCGACGCCGAGGTCGACACCCTCTATCCCAAGCAATGGGTCGGCAAGGTAAGCGTCACGACCGTTGACGGCCGCAAGCTCAATGCCCGCGTCGACGAGCCCAAGGGCGATCCCGGCAACACGCTTGCGAAACAGGAACTGGAAGCCAAAGCCATACGTCTTGCCGAATTTCGAGGCGGGGCCACGGCTGACGAGATGCGCCGCTGCATAGCCCGTGTCTGGAAACTCGATCAGCCCGGGAGCACGGCGGAAATATTTGCTGAGAGTTAGCCCGCTGTCGCGCCGAAGGACTGCACCCGCCCGAAACGGATGGAACGAGCGCATTGCGGGCAGTTCGATTCCTTTCGCGCCGCCCTATGTTGTAAAGCAGTTTGATCGGCAGTCCTCGGGAGCCCATTATAAATCAATGAATTCAACGAGATCGACGGAGATTCGCCAACCTGATTTGGCTAACCGAGGCAAATAAAACACGACAACTTATTGATAAATAGCGATAATGGTGGTGCAGGCAGTCATTGGCGAACCAGTCTCTGTCTGATTTTCCCTATTAGAGCCCGAAAAACAGCGAATTTCTGGCGATTTTGAGCGGCCGAGCCAATTCCGGCCTGAAATCTCACAGTAGTTTCAACGCGTTGTCCAGGAATTCCCTATTCGCCCTAACAGGGAAATGAAAGTAGTCCAACAGGGAAACGCCACGTGCGTCAGGCGCGGGAAATGCGCATCGCTTGCTTGACTTTGAGCGGCCTAGCGACTGGGTTGTCTCACCCACCGAATCCGTCCCCAAGCCAAAAATGCCGCACACCTTCACCCGCCAAGAATTGTATGACCTCGTTTGGTCGACCCCTATCGTCACGCTTGCTGAGCGGTTCGATATATCGGACGAGGGCTGGCGAAGACTTGTGCTCGCTATCAGATACCCGTTCCCGGCCGCGGCTATTGATCGAATGGGCCAAACAGCGGCTGGCTCACATCGAAGCGCAGAACCAACTTGATGTGCTGACTTCGAACCTGCGCGAGCAAAATCTCTTTCCCGACCCAGACGATTTGGATAATCCTGAGGGTGATCCGCCACCGCCAAAGACCCTGTGGGGCTAGCAACGCATTGCAAACGACCTGCTCAGACGGTGGGCCAGCGCCCTGCATCCCGTCGGCCCAATTGAGTTGCAGGTTCGAGGTGAGCTGTGCCTTGCGAAACAGGTCTTTACCTTCCGGGCTGTTTGCGGACGACACGCCGATCCAGTCGATATCGCGCCGCGGCGTCATGATATCGGCGATGCGCCGATCGCCAATGTTGAAGACGCGCTCGACGAGCTCCTGCTGGGTCTGGTGAAGCAGCCCTGCCTCCTGGCTCGCCGCGACAAGCAGCTTCAGCTCTAAGCGAATGCAGGGACTCCTCGCCCGTCCCTAGCCGCAATCCTCAGAGACGCAACACCAGATTGCCAAGACCGTTCAAAGCGAGGATCGCCGGCCTGAGCAGGAACAGGAACAGGCCTAGCGGCCGCACCACCCAGAGTGCCGTGCCCTCGCTACGCTGAAGCGCCAGGCTTTTCGGCGCCAACTCGCCCAGAACGATGTGGAGAGCAGTGATGATAATAAAAGCAATTGCTACGGCGATTATATGGGATCCGGCGGTGGCAAGAGACCCCATCGCTCCGACCAGCAGTGGCTCGATCAGATGGGCGAGTGCAGGTTCGCCAACCCAGCCAAGCGCCAGCGACGAAATGGTGATACCCAGCTGGGTCGCGGCAAGATTGGCATCGAGATTCGCCAAGGCTCTTTGAAGCAGCCCGGCATTCAAGCGTCCAGCGGTAGCAAGTTCGTCGACTCGGCTCCGCCTGACCGCCATCAAGGCAAATTCCGCAGCGACAAAGAAGCCATTTGCGCCAACGAGTACTAGAACCAACAGAATTCCAAGAATGTCGCGTAGACTACCATCGTCCGCCGGCATGATATCCTCTGCTGGATCTGACTGGCGGGATCTGTGAAGCGTATTTGGCGCTATTGCGCAACCGCATTGGGCTCAGAATTATCACGCGGAGCTGCTGCCCCGACGCGGGGACTCTGGCTTTGGACAGCGTTAGGAAGAAGTGATTTGCCAGACCGCTACGCCGGCTAGAACAATTCCGGCAGCGCCTTCGATCGTCCGCGAAATGGCATCGAACAGGCGTGGCCGGCTGTCGAAGAAATGCACTAGGCGCTCCCGAAACAGGATCGACAACACCGCAAGGCAAGACAGCGTCAGCGCCACGCCGGCCATCATGGTGATTGCAAACAGGATACCGGCGAGCGGAACGCCTCTGGATATTGCGAAGGTCATCACGAAAAGCGTCAGCGGGCATGGGATCAAGCCGGCCATGACGCCGACGGCCTCGCCCTCATGCTTGTGGTGATGGCCGTGGCTCAATGCGCGCCAGAGCATCCAGACGCCTATGAGTCCAAGCAGCCCGCGACTGACGTCTTCTAGTAGCGGCGCGCGGCCAACACTGCCCAGGGCAATAGACACCAACGGTAGCGAGAGCGCCGCGATCAGCACGGCAATCGTCACATGCGTGAAGGAAAGTGTCAGTGATACCCGAAGACCGCGCGAAACCTTTGCGTCCGAACCGGCCAAATACGTGGCCAGTAGGGCTTTGCTGTGACCCGGCGTCAGCGCATGCGCTGCACCGAATAACACGCCCATCGGCAGAAAGGCCGTGAAGGCCAGCCAATCGCCGCCGGCCGAAAGCAGTTTGATCTGCTCGGCCAGCGCCAGGTAGATCGTGCGTTGGAAGTCGACCAGCGTCTGGAACATGGCCATCGAACCGGCTCCGGGTCAGCCGCAGGTCAATTCGAGGCGTGTCGCGAAAATCTTGCCGAGATCGGTCCCTGTTGGGTCACTGAAGAACGCGTCTGTCAGGCTTTTCTGGTTCTGTGCGATGGCCGTGTCCGGATCTGGACGGACGACCGCGCGTGAGCAGCCTACAGGCAGGCCAGCCACAGCAATCTTGTCGTCGTCGGTAAAATCGATCGCCGTGTAGAAGGTCGGGTCATATACGCCGATGCTGACTTTTCCAGCAAGAGCCAACGGGTCCTTCGGCTGCGTTTCGAACTGGACAACGAGCTGATCATTCTCAAAGCTGACGCTGAACTTCGGTGGCGGCGCCATCGTCACGTCCTTGCCGTTCAAGGTCACCATCTGAAAGTAGTTGTACCCGGCCAGCGACGCATGGACGGTGAGAGCAACCTCATCGAGTTCTTTTGTATCAAGAACAAGGTCGGAATTCTTGTCGAATTCCATCAGCACAGTGCTGGAAAAGAGGTCGTCGAAACGCCAGAGATGCCGAAGTGATTTGACCGTGCGGTCTTGACCGACGGTCATGTCCAGCTTCGCTTCGGCAAAGACATGGGGATGGGCACTCGCCGCCGCGGCGGAAGCGAGCAACAGCGCGACGCCTGATACCATGCCCGTCAGTCGCATTTTCACTCGCACTTCATCGTTTCCGGTCAGGCAGCACGTCTGGCATTGCAAGCAGGCCGAAATGGGACATGCGGTTAAGGTGGGCCCTCAAGATCAAATCACGCTCAGCGTCATGGCGGCAAGAACAAGATAACGGCCGACCTTGGCCGCAGTGACCAGCAAGAGGAAAACCCGAAAAGGCTCGCGCAGGACGCCCGCGACGACGGTCAGCGGATCACCGACAATTGGCAGCCAACTCAGCAGAAGCGACCACTTCCCGTAACGGCGATACCACACTTGTGCGCGGTTTAGTTGCGTTTGGTTCGCCGGAAACCACCGCCGGTCCCGAAAGCGCTCAATGCCTCGGCCGAGCAACCAGTTAATCACCGACCCAAGCACGTTGCCGACGCTCGCGACTCCGACTAGCAACCAGGGCGAATAATCCGCAAGCAAGAGCCCGATCAGCACCGCTTCCGATTGCATCGGCAAGATCGTCGCGGCGATGAAGGCTGCCAGGAAAAGACCAGCGTAGGCTGCGAGATCGGTCATTGAACAGCGTATCTGTCTGTCGACCTAATGATGGTGACCTTCGGGTTCGACCATCTTGAACGGTAGCACCTGTTCGCGATCCTTGGCCTTCAGGACCAGTCTTGCCTCGAATTCATGCGGCTCGGCAGGGGTGACTGTGCTCTCAAGGCGATGATGATTGTCGGCGACAGGATCGAGGTGCAACGTCTCCGGCCCCTCTGGCCGGTCGATGATCACCGTCGCCGTCAAATCGTCGGCATGCCGGTCGATCGTCAGACGCATCCGCTCGCCAGCCGGTGTATCGACGATTTCCAATGTCCCTTCAGCCAGATCACAGGCGACCTTGAAGGGCTCCGGCGCATGATGGTGAGCATGAGAGGTTTCCGCGCCAGTGACGGCCGGGCTCACCAAGCGAACGTTGGCTTCGGCCAACGCCGGCAAGTGGGCGAACAGCTCCTCTTTGAGGGCTTCAGTTACACCCAGCACGTCGTTGGCCGTCGCCATCTCCGGAACACTGATGGCCACGTCGGCATGCAGGCGGTGGCCGATCCAGCGCGCCTGCACGCTTTGGACACGCTCGATGCCGGATACATGCTTGGCGGCATGATGGATTTCATCGACGATGCCAGGCTCGACGCCGTCGAGCATGCGGGTCAACACGGCTTTCGACGACTGCCATACGATGGCGAAGATCGCCAGCGTGATCAACAGTCCGATGATCGGATCGGCAAGCGGAAAGCCCAGCCACACGCCAATGGCGCCAAGCACGACCGCCAGACTGGTAAAGCCGTCGGTGCGGGCATGATAGCCGTCGGCGATCAGTGCCGCGCTGTTGATCTCGCGGCCGACACGGATACGAAACACGGCGACGGCCTCGTTGCCGATGAAGCCTATGATGCCGGCGATGGCGACCCAGCCAAGAAATGTGATGGGCTTCGGATTGATCAACCGGTCGATCGCCTCATAGCCGGCGACGAGGGCGCTGAAGAGGATGATCAGAACGATGACGATCCCGGCCAGATCCTCGACCCGGCCCAGGC